>CAIKWU010000504.1 GCA_903831155.1 uncultured Planctomycetaceae bacterium
ACATGAGTCTTGGAGATCCGGTAGGTGTAACCAACGGAGCCATAGCCGCTGGTGCCGTCGCCCGGCGCACTGCCGTTGGGCTTGTCCATCACGAGCGTGTCGGGAGCGTTGCCGGGATTGGCCACGGTCGCCCAGTCGAACGTCACCTGGGCCGGCAGTTGCCGGCTGGCCGACACGGCCACCAGCATGGCGGCCACGAGCCTCCGAAAGGTATCGGCGTGTCGCTTGCTCATGTCAGGCCTGCTCCTCTGCACGTCCCATCACTGTCGCGCCGTCACTCGTCTTCCTTCACCTCGACGCCAACCTTGGCGAGCGCCTCGATGAGCCGCGCCTCCTGGGCCCCCACGAAGGCCGCCGCCACCGTCCCCTCGCGGTCGATGAGGTAGAGCGTCGGCAGGCCCGGCACGTTGTACTTCTGCCCAGCCACGCTCTCGGCCGAGCCCTTCTCCGCGGGATCGAACGCGAACGTGAAGTTGTATTTCGTGCCGCGATTGGCGGCGATCCACTCGTCGAACGAATCCTTGTCATCGTAGACGTTGAGGCTCAGCACTTCGACGTTCTGGTCCTTCACCTTCTGGTAGAGCTTCTCCAGCCCCGGCATCGACGACAGGCACGGCCCGCACCAGGTGGCCCAGAAGTCGAGGATCACCACCTTCCCTTTAAAATCCGCAAGGCTCAGCGGCTTGCCCTCGGGCGTCTCGACGGTAAAGGCGGGAGCGGGCACACCCGGCTCCAGCAGCGGCCGCACCTCGACCGGCTTCTGGAGCGCCGCCACGTCGCTGCCGGGCGGATCGACGGGCGTGATCGTGAGTTCGGCCCCACTGATCGAGGGCCGGGCGATGTACCACTGGCCGTCGATCCGGAAGGGATCGGCGAGGTTAAACCGCTCGGGCGAGCGAAACTCCTTGTCGCCCTCCTTCGAGAGCAGCCCCTTGAAGGTGCCGTCACCGTCGAGGTCCACGCAGAGCTCCACCATCCGCCGCGTGAGGTCGCCCTTCGCCGGCACGGTGAAGAGCGCGTCGTTGGTGTGCTCGACGAGCACGAGCGGGTATTCCTTGCCGTCGGCCTCGGGGGTCTCGCCGAGTTCGACCTTCCCCTCGCGGCCCGAGATCTTCGCATAGGAAAATCCGTCCATGCCCGGGCGTCGGAAGATGAAGATCCGGTAGTCGCCGCTCTCCGTCTCCTCCATCGGCGTGCCCCACGACACCCGCACGGGCCGGGTGGCGAACTCGACGTTGGTCCCGTTGATGTCGCGAATGACGTCCCACTCTCCCGTGCCGTCGTCGGTGAGGTCGCCGTTCTGGTTGGAGTCGATGTAGAGCCGGCTGCCCGCCTCGCGAACGTCCACCGCGACGAGCGTGTCGCTCTTCGGCCCGTTGCCCGCGCGGATGATGCCGTAGCGGGGCGTGCCCTCGTAGGCGGGCTCCTTCGTCACGCCGGCCGGCCTGGCGGCGACGAGCTTCAGCGACGTGGGCATGTAGCCCATCCGGCTCGCCTTGAGCCGGTCCATGTCGAGGGCCGTGGGGTTGAGGGTCAGCCGCACCTTGACCGGCTCGCGGAGGTCGTCATCGGGCTCCGCCGCCGCTGCCAATCGGCCTGTGGCGACGACGCAGGCAAGGAGCAGCAGCGATGCGGGGCGCATGGTGAAGCGAGCCATGAGGGGTCTTTCGGGAGGGGCCAAGAAAACGGGCCTCGAAGCTGGCTGAAACCGCCTCGAGGCCCGTCGGAGAGTCGTGGATGCGCGAAAGATGCGTCAGGCGTCATCCCGGCGCCGCGACCGAC
>CAIKWU010000505.1 GCA_903831155.1 uncultured Planctomycetaceae bacterium
GAGATTCGTGTGCCTAGACCCCCCGCAAGAATGACCGCTTTCATTTCAGGCCCTGCCGAAGAGACGATTCATAGGAAGTCGGATCGAGCGACACATGAGAAACAACTCTGCCCGGAGCTCCAAAAACGATCGAATCTGCGGGCGCATTCGCGAGCGCGCAAGAATTTGCGCTGATCTTTGTTCGACAACCAACCAGCCTTCCCGGGCCTACGGAAGCGTGCAGGCCAAGAAAAACGTCTTGGTCGATGTGGGCATCGCCTCCCAGCGTGGCGTAAGGAGACATGACGCTGAAGTCACCAACAGACGCATCGTGGCCAAGGGAAGCATGGTAGTTGACGATCACAAATTTCCCGATTCGCGACCGATCGCTAGTAACGGAATACGGGCAGAGAACACTTCCTTCGCCAACTTCCGCTGTTGGAGCGACGATTGCTGAACCATGGATCAGAGTGAGGAACCTTGCGCCTCTCGCCAGTAAATCTTCTGCCACACGTCGCCGCACCCCGGGAATTCCTATTCCGAGCAGGAACCAATCTCCGGGAACGGGAGTATGGAGCGAGGGGTCACCGACAATGGGCAGGTCCATAGCCGACTCTGTTAAGCCACCGCTGTCAGCGGCCAAGAAGCCGTGTATAAGATCCGAATGACTGGGCCAAGCATCGCGGGCCCACTGCAAGACCTCTCTGCCAAAACCCCCTGCCCCGACAATCAATATGCGGAGACAGTCGTTCGGCGGAACAAGGCCGCCGAAATATGGTGATCTACAGTCCATTAGAGGGGTTGCTTCTGCCAGCACTCCGTTCCCGTCGGGTAGTGCCTAGACCAACATGAGTAGAAGCCACCGCGATACCAGCAATTGGATATTATACCATCAAGCTCAAGTGGGGGCTCGGTCACCGAAGATCAACACCCACCATCAACTCTAACCAACTGGCCCGTCAGGAACGATCCTGCTGGTGACACAAGGAATGACACCATGCCGACCACGTCGCCGGAGATCCCGACCCGCCCCAAGGCCGTCCGCCGGGCGATCCGATCACGATTCTCAGCTGAAAGTGTCGCCGAGAGGTCGGTTTCCAAAAATCCGGGGGCGACTGTGTTGACCCGTATGCCCCGCGGTCCAAGTTCCCTGGCAAGACTTATTCCGAAGCCCTCCAAAGCCGCCTTTGTTGCGGCATAGACGGAAAGACCAGGCGAGCCGCGGTCGGCCACGACCGACGAGATCAGCGTGACCGTCCGGCCTGCCGAATCCCCCATGAGCATCTGCCGCACACATTCCCGCACCAGCACGATCGACCCTGTGACGTTCACCGTGATCATCGACTCGATCTCATCAGCTCGCATCGTCGCCAGCACGCCCTCGTGGGCGACCGCGGCATTGGCCACGCAATGATCGATCCGGCCAAACGCTGCCGCCACATCAGCCACAAACCCGCGGATCGCCTCGAGATCGGCCGCATCGAGTCGGGCGACATGAAGCCGACCCGGGTGGGCTGCGGCCAAGGCATCGAGCGCTGCCGAGCCCGACCGGGAAAAAGTCGCCACGCGGTCGCCCCGGACAAGGAGCGCCTCGACGATCGCGAGGCCGAGGCCCCGCGAGCCGCCCGACACGACTGACACAGGAGCCGTCACGACCGAATGATTCCCGAATCATCCAAGAACTCGACGGCTGACGCCTCTGCGCCACGCTCCCATGTCATCGAAAAGAACCACACTCCACTCTCTCCGACGCAAAATTCCGCCGGAGTGAACAAAAGACGAGAGCCGATCGGTCGCTCCGCACTTTCCGGTACGTACTCGGCCTGCCATCCAAACGCCACCCCCTGCCAGGGAGCATTTGCGGCATGAACCCTACTGGCCATCTCACGAACTGCCAGAAGGTCGGGGACGACCACGGGCATGACCGACTCATGGCCATCCGCGACCCTAATCTTCGCCTGCACTGTCGCCACGTTTCGCCTCCTCGTTTCGCCAAGCCGACACAACTGAAACGGAACTCACGAAACCCCAAGATCGACCGCTTCGTATGTGAAAGCCGAGGGGCGTAAGCCCTCGGGCGACCCTCGCCGGACTTCGTTCTCATACCACGCTCACCCCACGCCTTACGACGTTGGGCTTGTACGAGGTCACCCACGCCTCACGGCGTTGGGCTTGTGCGAACAGTCGCAAGAGTGTCATGGCGAAGGCGTGCTTAGGTGGCCGTGACCGGGCGGCGGGAGGTTTTGCCGGCGGAGGTGGTTGTGATCCGCTTCACGATGTCGAGAATACGGGGCACGCCATGCGACTCGAGGGAACTGCGGCAGGCGGCGAGGGCGGCCGCGCGAATCCCGTCGGGGGTTGATTCCGAAGGGATTGGATCGGCCAGGACGATCTCCGCGGCCACGAGCTCGCCCGTGATGCCGCTCGGCAAGCCATACACCCGCGCCTCGACCACGCCCGGCACGCCTCGAAGCACTTCCTCCACC
>CAIKWU010000506.1 GCA_903831155.1 uncultured Planctomycetaceae bacterium
TCGCCGATAGGTTCCCGCCGCAGCGGGCACGAGGCCGCCCCCCACCCCCAGCTCCACGGCGACACGCTGTCGCCGATAGGCTCAAGCCGCAGCGGGCACGAGGCCGCCCCCCGCACCCAACTCCACGGCGACACGATGTCGCCGATAGGTTCAAGCCGCAGCGGGCACGAGGCCGCCCCCCACACCCAGCTCCACGGCGACACGATGTCGCCGATGGGTTCAAGCCGCAGCGGGCACGAGGCCGCTGCGGCGTACATTCAGTTATTGCTGAACCCGAGCTTCTTGCCGGCTTTCAGGCCCAGCGGATTCCTCACGAACCGCCGGCGGCACTCGTCACAGAGGTCGAACCGCAGCGACTTCGTGGCCTCGTCGAGATCCTCGTCATCGTGGTCGTCGAGCCGCTCGAGCAGGTCCTGCACGTCCTCCAGATGGTCCGCGTCGTCGCCCTCGGGATGACAACCGCAGACCTGATCCTCGATGGCCGGAAACACCTCGATCTTCACGACGTGGCGGATGTCGGTGTTGGTGTTGATCGGCCGCTTGCAGGCGTCGCACGAGTAGTGGAGCATCGTTCTCTCCGGATGTGGTCGAACTATTTCCAGGCGGCCACGGCCCACCGGCCCGCCTCGTGCCGGCCTTCCCTGGAACTCCATGAGTGTGACCGCAACGCACGGCCGGAGCAAGCATTCGTAAGGAGACGTCCCCGGGTTTGGCGCGGTCGTGGCCGTCGCGGTAAACTCGGGGGGATTCGCAGGAGAGCGGTATCGCATGACCTCCCCCGCCCTCGCGGTCCATCCTTCCGCCCAGTCGCCCTCGCTGGGCCTGAGCGTGCTCGTGCTCAACCGGTCGTTCGTGGCCGTGCACGTGACCAACGTGCGGCGGGCGATCACGCTCCTCTTCCGGCAGCTCGCCGAGGTGGTGCACATCGAGGAGGGGCAGTATGCGGCCTACGACCTCGACTCGTGGCGGGAGCTCTCGGCCCTGCAGGCCTCGTTCCGCACGCCCGAGCAGGACTGGATCCGCGCCGTGGGCTACGAGCTCCAGGCGCCCCGGGTGATCCGGCTCGTGGGCTGCGACCGCGGCCCCCGGCAGGGGATCCGGTTCAACCGCCGCAACGTGTTCGCCCGCGACGCCAACCAGTGCCAGTACTGCGGCAAGGGGTTTCCGACCAGCGAACTCTCGCTCGACCACGTGGTCCCGCGGAGCCGGGGCGGCTCCACCACCTGGGAAAACATCGTCTGTGCCTGCGTCTCGTGCAACGTCCGCAAGGGGGGCCGCACGCCCGCCGAGGCCCGGATGCAGCTGATCCGCCAGCCGGTGAAGCCCAAGCGGAGCCCCCTGCTTTCGATCAAGCTCGGGAATCCGAAGTACGCGAGCTGGAAGAGCTTCGTGGACAACGCGTACTGGCTCGTCGATCTCCGGTAGGCGTCCGCACAGGACCAACGCCGCAAGGCGCGGGTACAACGCCAAACGGCGCCGTGCCCGGCGTGGTGCGCCCGCGGCCTCGCGGCCGGTCGCCTTTCACTTCCCACGCAGTCGAGCGCGAGGATCGAGAAGGATCCGCGTCAGTCGTCCTCAGGCTCACGGAGCCGTCGCAGCATCATGGCGCAGATGCCGGCGGCACCGATCACGCCGAGCACCGCCGTGGTCGGCTCCGGCACGATGTAGGTGATCGCGAGGCCACCCGCCTGGCTGACCACGCCGAACACCGCCCCCGGCCGCTTCGACGCGAGCGAGGCTCCCGTCGAGTCGGAGCCGGTCTGGATCGTGTTGAAGAGGGCGTTGTCCCAGGTGGCGGGAGCCGTCACGCCGATCGCCAGCCACTCCCGGTTGGCCGCCCAGAACGCGTCGCTGAAATCCACGGTCGACGCCGAGCCGCTGGAGAGCGGCGAGGTGAACACGAGGCTGAGCGTCGCCGCGGGGTCGATCGTGAGGCTGCCCGACGTCAGGTTCACGCCGTCGAAGAAGGTGCCCCGATCGAGCACCGAATCGGTGTTGGCCGAGAGTTCCCAGACGAGCGTTGATGAGGAACCATACGAGAGTCCGGCCGTGAACGTCTCGATGCCCGGCGAGGCTCCGGGCGAGTGGGTGCCGAGGATCGAGGTCAGGCCGCCGATCGTGCCGGTGCCGAGGAGCGTGGCGCCGGCGGCCACGCTCACCGCACTCGAGCCGATCGAGCCATCCACGATGAACGAGCCCGCCGACACGGTCGTGGGCCCGGTGTAGCTGTTGGAACCGGTGATCACCCAGATGCCGGCTCCGGTCTTCGTGATCCCGAGCTTGCCGCCGGCGGACGAGTCGCCCATGGCCGACGAAATCGTGTTGCGGGCCACGCTCGAGCCGGTGAGCGTGAGCGTGCGGTCGATACCGCCGACGAACGTGGCCGTGGTCCCGCCCGTCGTCGAGGCGGTGGAACTGATCGTGTAGGAGTTGCCGCTGATGGCCGTGATCGTGGCCGTGCCCGAGATGTTCGGCGACGTGAACGACTGGCCCACGACGGTGCCAGGGGTCGGCGCGGCGAGGTTCGAGACCACGTTCGAGCCGGCGGTGAAGGTCAGGCTTTGCGTGCCGAAGATCGTCGTCTCCACCACCGCCATCGATCCGGTGAAGGAGAGCGACCCGGCGCCCGACGCCTCGAGCGTGCCGCCCGTGGGCTCGATCTGCACGGTGCGGTTCGTCGACTGATCGCTCGCCCCCGAGTAGCGGAGCGTGCCCGACGTGCCCTGCCCGGTGAGCTGGATCGTGCCGTCCGAGCCGATGGAACTGGCCGTTCCCGTGTTGGAGAGGCTGGCCACGTCGAGCACGCCGTCGAGGATCGCGAAAACGCCGGTGAACGTGTTGGCGGTGCCCGTCACGGACCAGGTGCCCGTCCCGTACTTGTTGATCCCCGAGATCGAGGTAGCGGTGCTGTTGACGACCGGCCCCGACAAGACACCGTTGCCGGAACCACCCAGGAAGATCGGGCGGTTCGAAGCCGCCACCGTGTTCGAGATGGTGCCGGAGAGGGTGATCAGGCCGCCCTCCGACTCGACGCAGACACCGGCGCCCCCCGAGTTGCCGACCGTCAGGTTGCGGGTCAGGGTGTTGTCGCCCGAGATGTTCTCGATCGCCGGCGTGCCACCGATCGTGGAGGGATACGCGGAATTGAAGCTCGAGAACGCCGACGTGAAGGTGTCGGTGCCGGACGTCTGGAACTGGAGGATGCCCCCCTGCGAGAGTTGCTTCGAGATCGTGATGGTCGACGTGGTGGAGAGGGCCGACTGGCTCAGGATCCGCAGGATGCCGCCGTTGGAGGCGATCGTCGTGGCCCCGGAGTACGTGCTCGTGCCCGAGAGGGCCTGGATGCCGGTGCCCGACTTCGTGATCGCGAGCGTGTTGGCCCCGAAGTCCTTGAGCGTGCCGGCGAACGTGCCCGACACGTTCGAGCCGCCCACCGTGAGCACGCCGTTGATGCCGTTCACGTCCACGACGCCGTCGCCGGCGAGGGCGCCGATCGTCTCACTGCTGGCGGAGAGCCTGAGCTGGCCGGTATTCGTCCCGGACGCGGCATTGACTGTGACGATCGCGGCA
>CAIKWU010000507.1 GCA_903831155.1 uncultured Planctomycetaceae bacterium
CCGGACGCGGACCGCCTGCCCGGCCTCGATTCTCGCCTCCGGGGTGAGCGGGCGGTCGCTCTCGATGAGCCGCCTGATCGCCCGCAGGTCGTCCACAAGCATTCGCTCGTCGGGGATCGAAAGCCAGCGGGAGACCACGTTGGTGGCGAGGGCGGTGCGTCGCTGCTCCTCGTCGACCGGGCAGAAGACATAGCCCGGGAAGAGCGGAACCCACGAACTTCTGGTGCGACCGCCTGCTGAATGCAGCCGGCGGCGGATGAGGGGCGCGTAGAACGGGATGCCCGCCGCCGCCAGTTTCCGCATGAGGTCCTTCTCGCGGCGGGCAAGCGTGTAGAAGGCGACCCACCGTGCATTCTCGTCCACCGAACTAACAGCCGGCTCAGCCCGCTCGTCGAGCAGATCGTCGGGAAAGACGTCTCGCTGCTTGGGCAAAATAGGCATGGTGGGCAGGACACACTCCGTTCCCGTGGGTGGCACGGACGGGCGCGTCCCCAGATGACTTCGCGGCGAAAAACCATCGGAAAACCTCCCGAAGTCTACGCCCCGGCGAAGGCGAAGTCGCCTGCCCGGCGCCGTTTCCGGAGGATTCCCCGGCCTGACTCCTTTCCCGATCGGAAGGAAGGGCAAAGTTTGCCGCCCCCGCGAGCCGATAAATCCGATCGCAGTGACTGTACCGGTCGTAAGGAGTGTGCCATGGCCCGCAACCTGACTCACGATTCCCGCGAGATGTTCGCCCGGGACATGCCGCAGCCGCGGCGGATCCGCAACTCGGCCTGGACCGGCCCGACGGCCCGGTTCCTCGCAGTGGCGGCGATGCTGCTGCAGGTGACGGGCTGCAACATCTACGGCCGCCCGCAGCGGGCCACCACCCAGCAGGTGATGATGGACGCCCAGTGCCCGCCGGAGCCGGGCCGAATGCCGGCGAAGGAACTCGCCAAGATCACGCTCCCGGCCTACGTGATCGAACCGCCGGACATCCTCCTGATCGACGCGCTGCGAGTGGTGCCCAAGCCGCCGTTTCGCATCCAGTCGTTCGACACGCTCCAGGTGATCGTGGAGGGCACGCTCCTCGAGCAGCCGATCAACGGCCTCTACGTGGTGGAGCCGGGCGGGATGCTCGACCTCGGCCCGTCGTACGGCAAGGTGATGGTGGGCAACCAGTCGCTCGAGGAGGCCCAGGACTCCGTCTTCCGCCACCTCAAGCGGGTGCTCAAGGAGCCCCAGGTGTCGCTCACGCTGGCCCAGGCCGCAGGCCAGCAGCAGGTCGCCGGCGAGCACCTCGTGGGCCCCGACGGCACGATCAATCTCGGCACCTACGGGGCCGTGTACGTGACCGGCATGACGCTCGACCAGGCCAAGGAGGCGATCGAGAAGCACCTCTCGAAGTTCCTCGACGCTCCGCTCGTGAGCGTGGACGTATTTGCCTACAACTCGAAGGTCTACTACGTGGTGACCGAAGGGGCCGGCTTCGGCGATCAGATCGCCCGCTTCCCCGTGACGGGCAACGAAACCGTGCTCGACGCCATCTCGCAAATCAACGGACTGTCGCGGCTCTCGAGCAAGGACATCTGGATCGCCCGGCCGGCCCCCTCGGGCGTGGGCTGCGACCAGATCCTGCCGGTGGACATCGAGGCGATCATGAAGGGGGGCAGCACGGCCACGAACTACCAGGTGCTGCCCGGCGACCGCGTGTTCATCGCCCAGGACCAGTGGGTGGCCTTCGACTCGGTCATCGGGAAGATCACAGCCCCGTTCGAGCGGATCTTCGGCTTCACGCTGCTCGGCACGAGCCTCGTGCAGCAGATCAACCGGTTCCCGTTCGGCTTCAACCCGAACACCTTCTGATCCG
>CAIKWU010000508.1 GCA_903831155.1 uncultured Planctomycetaceae bacterium
CGGCGGCGGACGGGAGGAGTCGTCACCGGGCGACTTCCAGATGGGGCTCAACATGTGCGTGCCGGCCGCCGACATCCTGCGGCTGGTGGACGGCGAGACTCGCTGACGCCCCCCGCTGCGGAGTCGGCTGCCGAAGGCTCACGGCTCGAGGCCGCAGCGTGCGGCATCGGGGTCGATGTGCCCTGCGATCAGTCGACCGCCACGAAGCGTGGCCGCGACGCGGGTCGCCGGATCCATGATCGCGTCGAGCGGGCAGGCATGCCGCGCCTCCGCCACGAGAATTGCCAGGTCGGCGGGGCGGCCCGGGGCGAGCACGCCGCACGACCGTTCGAAGCCGAGCGCCCAGGCGGCGTCCACCGTGGCCATGCGGAGAGCCTGCTCCGGGGAGGCGAGCCCCGCATCGACCAGGGTGCGGCACTCGGCCAGCACCGAGAGATCGGGATTCGACGCCCGGCTGTCGGTGCCGATCGCCACGCGCACGCCGGCCTCGCGGAAGAGACGGACGGGCGGGAGCGTGTTCGAGATCGTCCGCGTCGTCCGCGGGCAGACGGCCACGCAGAGTCGGCTGCGATGGCGGACGAGCCTCGCCATCGCGTTCTCGTCGCGATCGAGGAAGGTGCCGTGGACGATGATCGCCCGGGGGCCACGGGCCAGGAGCGTGATCCAGTCGGCGGCGGGCAGGAGCGATGCTCCATCCGGCTGCCAGACACCGAGCCGATCGAAGAGGTCGCGAAATGGTCCCGTTCCCGACCGCAGCAACTCGGCCTCCGCCTCGCTCTCCGCGACGTGCATCGCCAGGGGAGCGTCGAGCCTCCGGGACGCACCGGCCAGCAGGGCCGCGAGCGGAGCCGACACGGAGTACGGCGCGTGCGGCGAGAGGCCCGCTGCAACGCCCGCCGCGAGGAGGGAAGAATGATCGCGGAAAGCGACTCGAGCAACGCTGCCGGCCGAGGCGGTCGCGAGCCCGAGTGCCTCCCGGAACACCCGCAGCCGAGGTCCTCGCGCCGGATACCCGCCCACAGGAAGGCCCGTCGAGATGTCGCCGATCGCCGTGACACCGTGGCTGGCGGACTCCTCGAGCCCGCGGTGGATGGCCGCGGAGAGCCGCTCGTCGTCGGCGGCCCGGCCCCGCCGGAGTTCGATCACGCGGCCGATCCACGCGGGAAGCCCGCCGTCGGCGGGGAGAGGCAATCCGACGTCCGAGAACTCCAGGTGCGTGTGGGCATTGACCAGCCCGGGGATCACGATCGCATCGGGCAGGTCCAGATCGTCGTGCCGCCGGGGTCCCCCGCCGAGGCCCACGATCCTTCCACCCCGGATCCGCAGCCGGCCGCCCTCGAGCGGAGGGCCCCGCATCGGCACGATCCAGCGGGCCCGGATCGTGAACTCGCGGGGCGGCCAGCGGCTCACGGCGACGAGAGGGCGACCGGGAGTTGCACCGCCCTCGTCCGCGTCCGCTCGGCATCGGCAGCCGGCGGCTCGTCCTCGAACAGTTCGTAGAACACGTTTCGACGACGTGGAATCCAGCCCAGGTCGGCGATCGACGACTTCATCTCGTCGAGCGTGAGGTGATGAACCGTGCCCGCGGCGCTGACCACGTTCTCCTCGATCATCAGGCTGCCCATGTCGTTGGCGCCGAAGAGCAGCGCCAGCTGGCCGATCTCCCGACCCTGCGTCACCCAGCTCGACTGGATGTTGGCGACGTTGTCGAGATAGAGCCGGGCCACTGCCTGCGTCTTCAGGTATTCGAAGGCCCCGGCCGGCGGAATGTCGTCCATGCGGGTGTTGTCGGGCTGGAACGACCAGCAGATAAAGGCCGTGAAGCCGCCCGTCTCGTCCTGCAGTTGCCGGAGGCGGTCGAGGTGCTCCACCCGCTCCGCGAGCGTCTCGACGTGGCCGTACATCATGGTGGCGGTGCTCCGCCCGCCCAGGAGATGCCACTGCCGGCTCACCTCCAGCCAGTCGTCGGTCATCGCCTTGCCACGGGTGATGGCGGCGCGGACGCGGTCGACGAGGATCTCGCCGCCGCCCCCGGGCAGCGAGCCGAGCCCCGCCCGGGCCAGCCGCTCGAGCACCTCGCGGAGCGGCCGCTTCGAGACCTTGGTGAAGGCATGGATCTCGGGGGGAGAGAAGCCGTGCACGTTCACCTGCGGGAAGTGGGCCTTGATGTCGCGCAGCAGATCCTCGTACCACTCGAGCGGCAGCGTCGGATGCATGCCTCCCTGCATCAGGATCTGATCGCCGCCGAGGGCGACCGTCTCCTCGATCTTTCGCAGGAGCGTGTCACGATCGAGGACGTAGGCCTCCGGATCCTTCAGGCCCCGGTAGAAGGCGCAGAAGTCGCAGACGGCCGAGCAGATGTTCGTGTAGTTGATGTTGCGGTCGATGTTGTAGGTGCGATAGGGCTCGGGGTGGAGCCGTCGCGTGACCGCGTCAGCAGCCCGGCCGATCGCCGCGAGTTCGTGCGACTCCAGCAGCGTCACCGCGTCGGCCGCCGAGAGCCGGCGGCCCTCGAGCACGTCCTCGAGAATGCTGGCGATGGCGGCGTTCATCCCGCGTCGCTCCGCAGCAGCGGGATCGATGGCGACAGTCTCGGCCTCGCCGCGGACGGCACGAGCCCCAACGCGGCGGCATGCCCGCGGAACAGTTCGAGCGCCTCCCGCTCGCGGTCACCGAACTCGTAGTGCAGGTTGTCCCGCAGGTATCCCAGGCACTGCGGCACCGTCAGGCCGTGCGAGGCCGCCTCGGCGGCGGCGATCGCCGCAAGGTTGGCCTGGCCGGCATCGCGGGCGGCGGAGAGTCGATCGGCGATCACCCGTACGTCGACGCCATCGCGGGCCGCCCAGACCGCGAACACGAACGGCAGCCCGGTCCACCGGCACCACTCGTCCCCCAGATCCCACACGACCTGGAACGAGCCCGCGATCCGCGGCAGGCCGCCACGGGTGTCGATCGCCCGGTCTCCGATCAGCAGGACCGCATCGGCATGCGTATCGGCGAGGCCGGCCCCGATGGGCAGTGTTTCGATCCGGGGACGAAGGCCGTGCCGCTCCGCCAGGAGAACCCTCGCGAGGGCCGCGCTGGTCCGGGAGCCCTCGTCGATCGCCAATGTGGCGACGCGACCCGGTGCTGTCCGGAAGAACAACTTCACGCTCATCACCGGCCCGCGACAGCCGATGCAGGCGTCCGAGACGATCCGGTGGCCGCCACGAATCGCCTCGACCGACGGAATCAGGGCGACGTCGAGGAGGCCGGCGGCAAGGCGGTCGGCGAGCCGACTGGGGAGGTCGTAGACCACGTCCCCGGCGGCCGTGAGCCCGTGAACGAGCGGCTTCGTGTTCAGGTACTGGACCGCTCCGATCCGGAGGGCCGGGGCCAGGCGACGCTCGATTTGGAAGGGGCGGTGAATCATCGTGAGAGGGGGGCGGCGGGATTGTCGCCAGCCGGCCCTATGAGGACAACCGCAGCCCGAGGCTGCGGCTAACGCCCCGGTCACCTCAGGCCTCGAGCCTGCGAAAGGCCCGCAGGCCGAGTTCCAGGGGCACGGCCGTGGCCGCGATCCCCAGCAGCAGGATGGCGGCGAGACTCGCCGTCGCCCCCCCCGCTCCGCCCACCCAGGCGATCAGGGGGCCGTTCGGGCCCCGCTCCAGCCCGAGCCACGACAGGGCGGACGGCACGCTCGCCAGCAGTTCGATATGGCTCGGCAAGGCCGCGACGACGACCACCGCCATGATGAACAGCGAACTGAGCACCAGGCTCAACGTCCCGCCAAATCCCGAGGAGATCTTGGATGGCGACGACTCGCGGAGGTCGGGCATGCGGGCCCCCATGCCCACCGCGATGCCCGACAGGCCGGCGCAGAGCGTCACGCAGCAGAACTCGTGGCGGGCGATGAGGTGCCACGGCAGGCCGAGCATCGAGTCGCTGAGCAGGACCAGGCCGCAGCAGGGCACCAGGGCGCCGAGGAACGAGAACAGGAACTTCGACCAGACGATCTGGTCCCGGTGCACGGGCAGCAGGCCGAGGATCCAGAATCGCCGCCCCTCGAGGCTGATCATCGGATAGACGAACCGCGTCGTGAACGTCGAGAGGATCAGGCCGATGACGGCGAGATTGAGGTAGCCGATCATCGACGCGTAGGAGTTGTTGTAGTTGAACGAACGGAGGTTCAGGAAATAGAGGCCGAGCAGCCCGAAGAAGATCAGGAACTGCGACCACTGCGAGATGTCGCGGCGGAACAGGCGGAGGTCCTTGACCAGCAGCAGCCGCAACGGCCTGCCCGCTGCGAAGCCCGCGTGGCCGAGCATCCGGTCGAACCAGCCCAGCGGCCGTCGTCGCCGGGAGGGCACCTCCGCCGAGAACTGGCTGTAGCCGCGGCGGTAGGCGACGCGGGCGATCCAGCAGGCGAGCCACTGCAGCGCCAGCGCGTTGGCGACCAGCAGGGCCAGGAACCGCAACGCCTCGCCCAGTCCGTCGAGCGACATGCCTCCCGCACGCTCGGTCCGGGCGGCCTCCAGCAGGCCGCTCGCGAGCCACCAGCTGGGAAACAGCTTCTGCTCCGTGACCGCAAGACGGGCGAAGGTCCGCTCGAACCATGCCGCCGACATGGCATCGACCCGCACCCGCGAGATCATCGACCACCCGAGCCAGCCGGCCCCCGCGCAGGCCGCCGCGGCCGCGATCCAGAGCGCCTGGACGCGGAGCCGCGGCAGCCAGGTCACGAGGGCCATGCAGCAGATCGCCCCGAGCGACGCGGGGATCACCACGAACGAGATCATGAACGGCAGCAGCAGCACGAAGTAGGGCCAGGCCGACCCGCGGACCACGCCGTGCGCCGCCAGCATCGGGCTGCCGAGGAGCACGAAGCCCCAGCTGGAAAACCAGAGGGCCTCGCGGAACTTGTGGGCGAAGATGGTCTCGGCGCGGACCGGGAGCGTGAGCAGCAGCCTGGCCTCGGTCGAGCAGTACATGCCGCTGTAGACCAGGATGGCGGTGGAAAACACGAGCATCACCATGAGCGACGAGAAGAAGGCGTTGAACAGCAGCGAGATGACGTCCGCATGGAGGGAGTCGAGAAAGGCGAACGCCTCGAAGAACAGGCCGTAGAGGGCGGCCCAGAACATCACGCTGAGCACCACCACGAGGCTGAGCCGCAGCCGCGCGTCGCTGAGCATCGAACGGACCGTCTCCCACGCGAGCGTGGCCCGCAGCCGCATGAAGAGCCGTGACTCGGCGTCGATGCTGAGCAGCCGCACCGTTTCGTGGGGAGGGTGCCTGCCGCTCACGCCTGGCGGCCCCGGGGGGAGGTCACCTCGAGGTAGAGCTGCTCGAAGCTCGTCGCCTCGAGGGCCATCTGCTCCCGCAGTTCGGCCACCGTACCCAGGAACCGGAGCTGGCCGCGCACCATGATGCCGACCCGGTCGGCCATCTCCTCCGCCATCGCCAGGGTGTGGGTCGACATGAACACCGTCATGCCTTCGCGTGTCCGGGCGGCGAGCAGATCCTTGACGATGCGGACGCTGCGGGGATCCAGGCCGACCATCGGCTCGTCGAGCACCAGCACGTCGGGGTCGTGGAGCAGCGACGCTGCGAACACCAGCCGCTGCTTCATGCCCAGCGAGTAGCTCTCGGCCAGGTCGTCGGCGAACTCGCCGAGTTCGAAGTGCTCCACCTCGCGGTCGATCCGGTCGCCCGCCAACCGCCGCGGCATGCCGAACATGTCGGCGATGAACCAGAGGAACTCGCGGCCCGTGAGCTTGTCATAGAGACAGGGCTCGTCCGGCACGTAGCCGAGGTGCAGGTGCGCGGACCGTGGATCCCTCACCAGGTCGTGGCCGCAGACGCGCACGACGCCCCGCGACGGGTGGAGCAGGCCGACAAGCATCCGGATGGTGGTGGTCTTGCCGGCTCCGTTGGGTCCGAGCAGGGCGAAGAGTTCGCCCCGCGGGATCGCGATGCTGAGGTCCGCCACCGCCGTCTTGGGCCCATAGGTGCGGGAGACATGGTCGAACTCGATCATGGCACCTCCTGCGCCGCGTCCGCCGATGACGCCGAGGGTGTTGCCGTCGACTCGGCGAGCCACTCGGCCGCCTCGTCCGTCCGCCGCAGAAACGTCATGCTCGAGCCCAGCATCGCCGCCTCCTGTTTCAGCACCCGACCGGCGAGATCGACCCACAGCCGGCACCGCGGTTCGCGACGGGGCGACGGGTCGGTGCGGTAGGAGACGACGTGCACGCGGACGAGGCCGTCCTCCCAGAAGAGGGTGCTTTCGGGCCCGACATCCGCGTGAAGAATCTCGATGGGCGCGTGCCCGGGACGCAGCGGGCTGTACACCGGAACCGTCCAGGTGCGGCCCTCATGGAGACCGGGCATGGTCGCCTGCGGCGAGAGTTCGTCCCCGATCATCGCGTGATCCGGCAGACGCTTGACGGTGTCGTATCGCATGCCCCCCGCCTCGATCGAGACGGCCGCCTCACCGTCGTCGATGGCGCCCGTGAGGATCACGTCCTGCCCCGCGCCGGGCAGGGAGACATTCGAGGAGAAACGGCGGAGCCGGCCGGCCGCGTCGATGTCGACCCGTCCGCGGGCATCGAGAGTCGCGACACGGTCTCCCTCCACGAGGTTGCGTGCCATGCTGCCGGCCCAGGCCGGCAGGATCTCGTCGAGAGGCAGGTGATCGAAGTGGATCGTGGTGTCGACCCCCAGGCCGCCGACGTCGGTGCGCCGGGCCGTCGACAGGGCCCACCCGATCGGCCGCTCGTTCCACATGACGGTCCACGCGACGGGTATGAGGCGATCACCGGTGGCGAACAGCGCCTGGTGCCCCGGCGGCCTTCCCGGATTGAACGCAGGCAGGATCTTCGTGACGACGAGCCAGCCGGTCGTGACCAGCCAGAACCCCAGCACGAGCGGCGTCAGCAGCGGCCGATGGAGCATGACGCCGGGGCCGGGTGGACACGTTCCGAGGCGAGCCCG
The DNA here is from genome assembly GCA_903831155.1 of uncultured Planctomycetaceae bacterium. Lineage (GTDB taxonomy): Bacteria > Planctomycetota > Planctomycetia > Pirellulales > UBA1268 > QWPN01. Next base: position 6,976 of record CAIKWU010000508.1, read on the forward strand.
TGGCCCGCTCACCCCTGCAGTGTATCGCTCCGCTCAGGGCGGCGAAATCAGCGGGCACAATGCCCCGCCGGGCTGCGATTGCCCGATTCCACGTACACGCATAAACTGAGGGCGAGATTCGAAGAGGGGGGCGTGCAGCGTCCCGATCCCGATGAGCCGTTCCCGCGACTCCCGTTCCACCGTGTTCTTTCACCAGGGTTGTCCCGTCTGCGGACGACGTCTGGAGATCGACGTCGCGCTTCTCGGGGCAAAGGTCTACTGCCAGCATTGTGGCGGGGGGTTCGTCGCCATGGACGCCTCGATGCGTCCGTCGGAGGCCGAAGCGGCCTCCGACCGGGCGGACGAACTACTGGCCCGCGCCGCGAGTCTTCTCGCCAGGGCCGAAACCTCGCGATAGCCGGCCGGGGGTCAATCCGCGGCGTGCCAGCCCGGAGGGAAGCCGGCGAACTCTCCGAGCCGGGTCCAGTAGTCGGGGAACGTCTTGCCGACGCACCCGGGGTCGTCGATCGCCACGCCGGGAAGCCGCAGGCCGACCAGGGCGAGGCTCATCGCCATGCGATGATCGTCGTAGGTCCGCACGACATCGCCGGTCAGCGGGCGCGGGACGATCGTCAGGCCGTCAGGCTGCTCGGTGACGTCGCCGCCGAGCCGCCGGAGCTCCCGCACGAGGTCGCCGATCCGATCGGTCTCCTTGTCACGGATGTGGGCGACGTTGCGGATGGTGGTGGGAGAATCCGCGAACAGGGCCACTGCAGCCAGCGTCGGCACGGTGTCACTGATGGCGTTCATGTCGATGTCGATCCCTGCCGCGGCACGGCCCGTCACGGTTACCGAGTCACCTTCGGCCGAGCCCGCGGCCTCGTGCCAGGCGACCGTGCATCCCATCCGCTCGAGGGCGTCGCAGAAGGCCACGTCGCCCTGCATGCTCCTTCGCGAAAGCCCGTGAATGGTCGCCGCGCCACCGGTGATCGCCGACGCGGCGAAGAAGTAACTCGCCGCCGATGCATCGGGCTCGATGGCGTAGTCCGTGCCGTCGTAGCCGAGCGGCGGGATCCACCAGGTCCGCTCGTCGACCACGTCGCACCGGCCGCCGAACCCCGCCATCACCCGGCGGGTCATCTCCAGGTAGGGGAGCGAGACGAGCCGGCCGGCGAACTCGAGCCGCAGACCAGCCCTCGAGCAGGCGGCGGCCATCGCGAGGCCGCTGGCGAACTGGCTCGACGTGCTCCCGCGAACAGCGGCATGACCGCCCTCGATGCCGTGGGAGCGAATCGTCACCGGGGGGCACTCGCCGGGGCTTTCCGCGACGGCATCCACCCCGAGATCACGCAGGGCGGCCAGCAGGTCGCCGATCGGCCGCTGCCGCATCCGGTCGGTGCCATCGAGGCGGAAGGTGCCGTGCCCGAGCCCGCAGACGGCCGCGACGAACCGCATGGTGGTCCCGCTGGCGGCGCAGTCGATGGTCGCCTCCGAGGCGGGGACGACGCCCGAACTGCCCGCGACTCGGGCCGTCCCGGCAGACCAGTCGACGTCGACGTCCCATCCGAGGCGGCGGAGTGCCTCCGCCATCACGCGGGTGTCCTGGCTGTCGAGCACGCCCGTCAGCCGGCTGGAGCCCCGCGCCAGTGCGGCGCAGACCAACGCCCGGTTCGTGATGCTCTTCGATCCGGGGGGACGGATGGCTCCGACGATCGGTCCGCCGGTCGTCGGAATCGGCAGCGGGTCGAGCATCGGGGGCGGTGGTTGCAGGAGCCGGTTCGAGGCACGACAACGATGGCCTCGACGCAAGGGTAGGTCAGCCGCGCATCGCGGTCCATGCCCCGGCGTTCCCTCCCGGGAAAGGTCGCCGATGTCCGCCGCCAGCCCCGCACCGGGTTCCTACGACCTCGTCGTTCCCCAGGCGATCCTCTTCGGGGCCGGGCGGCTCTCCGAACTGGGCGGCGTGGCAGGACGGTTCGGCGACGATGCCTGGTTGGTCGCGGGCGGGTCCGGGCTCGACGCCTGCGGTGGCAGGGAGGCCGTCGAGGCGATTCTGACGCGGGCCGGGCTCGCGGCAACGTGGGTGGGTGCCGCCGCCGGCGAGCCGACCGTGGCCGACGTCGCGGCCGTTCTCGGGCGGTTGCCCCCACGCGACGGTCGGCGGCCGGTGATCATCGCGATCGGCGGCGGGGCCACGATCGATCTGGCCAAGGCGGTCGCCGCCATGGCCACGAACATGGAGCCCGGGGAGGACGACACGCAGCAGGCTGTGCTCGACCGGCTCGAGGGCGTCGGCCGCGGCCTGCCGATCCGCGTGAGCCCGCTGCCGGTGGTGGCGGTGCCCACGACCGCCGGGACGGGTGCCGAGGCCACCCGCAATGCGGTCGTGTCGTGTCCGCGGAGACGATTCAAGAAGAGCATGCGGAGCCCGCTGATGGTGCCGCGGGCCGCCATCGTCGACCCGTCGCTCACCGTGTCATGCCCCCGCGCCGTCACCGCCGCCTCGGGGATCGACGCGATCACCCAACTGGTTGAATCGTTTGTCTGCAGGTTCGGGACGCCCGTGCCCCGGGCGCTCGTGCTCGACGCCCTGCCGCGTGCGGTGGCGGCGCTCCCGCGGGTGCTCGCCGATGGCGGCGACCTCGAGGCGCGGGCCGCCATGAGCCATGCGGCCCTGATGTCGGGCATCGCCCTGACCAACTCCGGCCTGGGAATGGCTCACGGGGTGGCGGCGGCGCTCGGCATCGAGTGCGGCACTCCCCACGGCGTCGCCTGTGCGGTGATGCTCCCCGTTGCCGTGCGTCTGAATCGGCCTGCCTGCCGCGACGACTTCGCGGCCCTCGAGCGGGCGATCGACCACGGAGCTTCGTCCGATCCCGACGCCGCGGCGGATGCGTTTGTCGTGCGGATCGAACGCCTCTGCGATACGGCGGGCACGCCGCGTCGCCTGGCAGAAGTTGGCCTGGCACGGGAGCGGGTTGGGTGGCTCGCCGCCAACTCGGGCGGGGCGAGCCTGCGGGGCAATCCTGTCGAGGTCTCTCCGGACGCACTCGAGGAGGTGCTCGAACGCGTGTTCTGACGTCAGCGGTCGGCGATCGCCGGGTCGTCGAGCAGCGGCATCAGGCCCTGCGTGGCAGGTTCGCCGCGAAGGGCCGTTTCCCACTCCTCGCGGACCCGCTGCAAGTCGGGCTGCGGATCGAGGAGGCGGTCGATGCCGAGGAAGATGTGGTTCGCCGCGCGGCCGTCGCCCGCGAACCACTCGCGGAGGATCGCCCGGTCGATCGCCCGGGGGAGATCGCTGCGGGCACCACGGAACGTCTGGCCATTCTCCTTGAAGGCGTAGGTCTGCGGGTTCAGTTCCACGATCGCGATCGTGCGACCGCCGATCACGTATTCCCTGCCCTCGGCGGCCGACTCGGATGCCCGACGGCGAAACGTCTCGAGTTCCTTCGCGTAGTTCACGAGCAGTCGCCACCGTCCGCACCGCGAAACCAACTCGGCGTCATCGCCGGCGGCCTTGACCGCGGCATCCAAGGCCCGTCTCGCGGCGGCCTCGTCACCGTCGCGAAGCGCGGCCAGCGACCCGCGAAGCGACTTCTCCACGACCTCGTTCGCCTCGGCCCGCAGTCGCTCGAGCCGCTCCTGCTCCGCTCGCTCCGCCGCCTGTGCCTCGGCGTCGATACGCTCCTTCTCCATGGCCTCGCGCCGCGACTCGACTTCGGCGTCAGGGCCCGTGCCCGTGGATGGCGACGTCCGACCGACGGATTCGTCGGGACTCGGTGCCGGCTCGGTGGCGGCGGGCGGCGTCGGTGCGGGCTTTGCGGCGGAGGCTCGTCGATCGTCCTCGTGCCGTCGTTCGTCCTCCGCTACGGGAGCCGCCGGGACCCGTTCGCGGCGAGATTCGGCAGGGGGTTCTCGCCCGTGGCTCGCCTCGACCGCCGCAGGCTGGTGCCCAGGCGCATGTCGATCGTGGACGTGCGCGACCTTCCGGCCGGGCCTCGTGAGCGTAGGCAAGGCGACCACGGCGGCGATCGTCAGGGCGATCGCCGCGAGAAGCCAGACGGTGGCCACGATCGCCCCGCCCCCCGTTCGCCTGGGCCGCAGCCGCTGCGCGGCCACTATGGGCGAGCCCGCGGGCGACGCCCACGGGCGTTCAACTGGTCCCGGGGCCGGTGGCACCGCGGGCGGAACCGGTGGAGGCACTGGGGGACGCATGGACGGCGGGAGTGGGGTCGTGGACGGGCGGCGAACCGACGCCCGAAATCGTAGCAGACCTCGTCACACCCGCCGCCAGATGGTCATCTCGGCGACGGTGTGCTGGTGCTTCCTCGCCGTCTCGCGGATCACGAAGGGCACGTCCTCGGTGTGCACGAGTACGAACCGCCCCTCGAGGGCTCGGCTGAGGCCTGCGATCGTGGGCAACGGCTCCCCGGCCTCGCGACGGCCCCCGATCCACCTGGCCTTCGGGGTGTATTCCTCGAGCCACGTGTAGGGCGACGTGATCGCGAGGAGGCCGCCCGGCCGAATCCTGCCGGCGATCCCGTCGAGAAACAGCGACGGGTCATAGAGGCGGTCGATGAGGTTGCCCGCGAACACGAGGTCGTAGTCGGTGAAGATCTCTTTCAGGTTGCAGGCGTCACCCTGCATGAACAGAACCCGGGAGCCGATATCGGCGAGCCCGATCCGCTCGAGCGAGATCGCCCGGCCGGTCGAGAGCTCGCCCTCGGTCGGAATCTCGTAGAGCACCTCGTCGCCGGCCTGGAGCCGCACGCCCGACTGGATGAAGCGGGCCGAGAAATCAATCGCATCCACGTGACCGAAGAACCTCGCGAACTCGAATGCCGATCGACCCACGGAGCAGCCAATGTCGAGGCAGCGGTCGCGGCGTTCCGTCGGGACATGCGGCATGATGGCCCCGACGCAAGCCCTGGGGAAGTTGGGCACGCCGAGAGGGTCGGCCGTGCCGGCCGCCGCCGCGTCGTAGTAGTGAAACTCGAGGTACTGCGTGACGAGCTGGTCGGTCTCGTAGAGCCGAGAGCCCGCCGTGACCGCCTCGTTGCCCGGCTCCTCGATCACCGTGCGGAAGCCGGCGTGCTGGTAGAAGTGACGGCGGAAGGCGTAGCGGGCGCTGGCGAGGGCCTCGTTGCCGGTCGAGATCCACGAACCGCCCTTGATGAGGTTGTGGCGGCCGTCGAACGTGGGGACCGAGAAGTCGTCGTAGAGCGGATGCACCTCGAAGCCCTTGAACGGCATGATCGGCGTCCGCGTCCACTGCCAGACGTTTCCCACCACGTCGCAGAATTCGCCCTGCGGGAAGGCGTCCACCGGGCAGCTGGAGGCGTAGTGTGCCAGGTTGACGTTGCCCGGGGCCGGCTCCCAGGTCGGCTGATCGCCGGGAAGCCGGTCTCGAAGGGCCTGCCAGTGGGCCTCGGTCGGCAGGAGCACGTTCTCGCCAGTTCTGGCCGCGAGCCAGGCGCAGTAGGCCTGAGCCTCGAGGCAGTTGACCTCCACCGGCCAGTTCGCCGGAAGCGGGATCTCGTCGAGCAGGTTCCGCTGGAGGTAGGCGTCGCCCCGCTTCTCCCAGAACCTGGGGTGCTTGGCGTTGGTGTACCGGAGCCAGCCGCAGCCCTCCTCGGTCCACCACGATTCGTCGCGGTATCCGCCATCGGCCACGAACTCGAGGAACTCGGCGTTCGACACGAGCCGCCTGCCCGCCCGGAAGGCCGGCAGGTCGACATCCTCGACACCGTACTCGTTGTCCCAGCCGTAGGTGCGGTCGGTCTCGGGCTTGCCGAGGCGGACGTGCGTGGCGGGCACGGTCACCCACTCGTTGGCCGGAGCCGGGCCGGCATTCGGACACGTCCCCCAGAGCCGCCGCTCCTCAGCGGTGAGGTCGCCGCCGTGCCGGAGTTCCTCGAGCGGCATCTGCCGCATGATCACGCTCGACGTCTCGAGGTGAATCCGCTCGTGTTCGATCCCCATCAGGATCACCCACGCGGGGGAGTTCCAGCGGATCGGCAGTTCCAGCGGCATGGTCTGGATGAACTCGTCCACGAGCTGCCGCATCGCGGCCCGGTATCGTCGCACCGTCGAGACGGAGGGCCAGTCGTAATGGGCCGTGTTGAGGTCGTCCCACGACATCTCGTCCACACCGACGGCCATCATGGCCTCGAGGGCAGGGTCGAGCCTGGACGGAACATGGCGGCCGGCCGTGAGCTTGTTGAGATAGAAAACGGCGGGGTGGGCGTAGTAGAAGATCAGGGGGTGGCGAAGCGGTTCGTGCCGCTCGTAGTACGAAGCGTCGTCACGGATCAGCGCGAAGAGGCGTTCGTAAATCTCACAGGTCTGGTGGAAGTAGCGGCGGAGTTCCGCCCGCTTTGCGGCCACCGGGTCGGCCGCCGCCGGATCGGCGTCGAGGATCGTCGTCCTCGTGGGGGCGAGGGGATGCGAAAGATCGCCAAAAGCCCCGGTGGCGAGCGGATCCGAGGCGAGCGAAGGGGACGATGGAAGCATGACTTTTCCCGGGAAAACGCGACAGCTTACGGGTCAGTAACTCTACCACCGCATGCGAGGCCGGCCACGAGGTCGTGCGGAATGATCGCCGATGTCGCGAGCAGGCTGCCGACCACCGCCCCGCGGTGGCAGTTGTCGCCGCCGCACCGCGCGTTGGCGGTCACGCCGGCGGCGAAATCTCCCGCGTGCCGCCAGGCGAGGGCGAGCGCCGCCGGAAACGCCTCCTCGATGTAGCAGGCGCTCGAGAGCGTGCCGCCCACGAGTTGCCGGTCGGCGAGGTGCTCCCAGCTCCGCAACTTGGCGGCGGAAATCCAGTCGCGGCCGTGCTCGAGGATCGATTCCTGCAGCGCTGCGGCCGCCTCGGCCGTGGTCCGGGGCCCGGCCTCGGGCCTCGGGATCGCATCGGCGAGGATCCGGACGAGGGTATCCGCCGCCGCGAGCACCTCGTCGTCCTTGTGCGTGAGGCCCACGTGCACGCGGACGACCCGGCGGATCTCGGGGTGCCGGGGCCCGAGGGCAGCCACGAGCGCGGGCACCGGCGTGAGGCCGCCGATGTGCACGTCGCGAACCCCGCAGCTGATCGGCTTGCGGCCGGCGGCGAGGTTTGTGAAGAAGTGCCGGTGGTATTCCTCGAGGTAGGTGTCGCGGTGCCAGCCGGGCTGCAGCATGACCGCCACGTAGTGGTCGAGCCAACGCTCGGGATCGTACTCGCGCTGCCGGCGGACCAGTTCGAAGAGCTCGACGGCCAGGCGAAAGTTCAGGGTGTTCTCACCGGCGGCCAGGTGCTGGTGGTAGTGGACACCGCGTTTCCCCCAGTGGGCCGCCTGCTCGCGAAGGATGTCGAACTTCGGCGACGGAGGCGTCCACTGCGACCGCCAGAGGATGCTGTCGGGATGGGGGTTTCGCGGGGCGGCGTAGCCCATCACCTCGCCGTAGTCGCGGTCGAGGGCCCGTTGGTCGTAGTACCAGTGCACCGGCATCGCGACCGCGTCGGCCACCAGTGCGCCGAGGAGCGTTGACACAGCCGCGGTGTCGGCGTCGGGGGCGAGGCAGGTCATGCGTGCAGTGTCCGCTGGAGGAATGCCGAGACCTTCGGGTCACGGCCGTGATCGAAGAACTCGCCCGGCGGGGCGAGCACGGGGCAGCCGCCGTCGGCGATGAAGGCGATCTCGTCGGCGACGCGGCGGGCAAAGGCCATCTCGTGCGTGATGAGCACGAACTGCGTGCCCGCCGCCTTCAACTCGCCGATCATGTCGAGCACCTCGCCGGTCATCTCCGGATCGAGCGCGGAGGTCGGCTCGTCGAGGAACAGCCGCTTCGGCCGGACGGCGAGGGCCCGGAGGATCGCGACCCGCTGCTTCTGGCCGCCGGAGAGCTCGGCGGGCCGCTTGTGGGCGTGGGCGTCGAGGCCGAACCGCTCCAGCGGTTCCCGCACGCGTTCGCGGGCCTCCGCTTCGGCGAGGCCGTGCACCTGGACGAGGGGAAGGAGCAGGTGTTGCATCGCCGTGAGGTGCGGAAACAGGTTGTATGCCTGGAAGACCGTGCCCACGGTGCGACGATAACCGATCAGGCCGGCCTCGGTGGCTGGCAGGGCCTCGCCGTCGAAGGCGACGGTGCCGGCCACCGGCACGTCGAGGCCGGCGAGGATCCTCAGCAGCGTCGACTTCCCGCCGCCCGAGGGGCCGACGAGGACGAGCGCCTGGATGTCACCCGTCGCGAGGGTCAGGCCGTCGAGAACGGTCGTCATCGCGCGGGTTTGCGGGTCGGTGAACCGCTGCACGAGGCTCGAGACGGCGAGATTCATGCGGCCTCGTAGCGGAACCTGCGCTCCAGCCAGCGGGACAGCCCCGAGAGCGGCAGCGTGAGGATGAGGTAGCCGACGGCGAGCGGCAGGTAGCTCTCGAGCGTCGAGTAGGTGGCGGAGTTGACGTTGCGGGCCGCGAAGGTGAGCTCGGAGATCGACAGGATGGAGAGCAGAGAGGAGTCCTTGACGAGCGAGACGAGCTGGCCGGCCACCGAGGGCAGCACGATCCGCACCGCCTGCGGCAGCACGACGAAGCGCAGGGTCTGGAGCGGTGTGAGACCGATGGCCCTCGCGCTGTCGATCTGGGCCCTGGGGATCGCGTCGAGGCCACCGCGGATGATCTCGGCCATGTAGGCCCCGCTGAAGGCGGCCAGCACGAGGATGCCGACCGCCGCCCGGGATGACGTGCCCACGTGCAGGGCCGCCGCGACCACGTACCAGCCCACCAGCAGCTGCACGAGGAGGGGCGTGCCCCGGATCAGTTCCACGTAGACGCGGGCCGCAGCCTCGAGGATCGCGAAGCGGGACCGCAGCATGAGTGCGGCGGCCAGGCCGATCAGGCAGCTGAGCATCAGGGCGGCGACCGCGATCCCCACCGTGGTCCACCAGCCCTTCCAGAAGGCCTCCCGGTACTCCCAGACCACGCCCCAGTTCCAGGTCATGTCGAGGCTGGCAAACGCCCAGCCGCAACCGGCTGCGAGCACGGCGATCACGATCAGGTGGGCGAGCCAGCGGGACATGCCCGGATTGTACCCGCCCGCTCGGGGCTGCCCGTGCCCCAGGAGCCGGGCTATGGGAGCAAGCGCAGCCCGGAGGGCGAAGCGCAGCGGACACGCAGCGAGCGGCGGGCGTCGTGCCGGCTAAAAGTAGAAGGGGATGCCGTGCTCCGTGAAATACGCCTTCTGCTCGGCGAGGAACTCGTCACCGAGCCGATCGAAGCCGCCGTCGGCGCGGAACGACTGCAGGAACTCGTTCACCTGCCGCCGCAGTTCGTCGTCGCCCTGGCGGAGGCCGACCGCCCACGACTCCTCCTTGAAGGGTGCGAGCGCGGCCCGCGTCTTGGTGGAGTGCTTGCGGTGGTTGGTGTAGACCGACATCGAGTCGTAGATGAAGGCGTCGGCCCGGCCCTGGAGCACCTCGAGCACCGCGGCCGCCTCGGTGTCGAGCACCAGCAGCCGTGCCCGCTTCAGGGTCGCGGCCGCCCACTGCTGGCCGGTCGTGCCCTGCTTGACCGCCACCACGCGGCCCGGCGCGTCGAGCTCATCGGCCGACGTGACCGGCGAACGCGTTGCGATCAGGAGGGCCAGGCCAGTCCTGAGGTAGGGCTCGGAAAATGCGATCGATTTCGCCCGCTCCGGGGTCGCGGTCATCGATGAGATCACGCAGTCGACGTGACGCGCCTTGAGGGCGGGGATGAGGCCGTCGAAGGCGACGTTCTCGATCACCACGGGCCGGCCGAGGTGGCGACCGAGAGCCTCGGCGAGCTTCACGCTCACGCCAGCCGGCCGGCCCTGGGGGTCGGTCATCTCGAAGGGCGGGTAGGAAAGCTCCATGCCCACCCGCAGGGGATCCGCCGCGACGGCGACCGATGCACCGCCCAAGGCTCCGCACAGGGCGAGAAGCGAGCAGGCCCGCACGGCGGATCGAATCATGCCGACGACGATCACGATCCGCTCCCCGGAGCCCTGGTCAACCGCGGCGACCGCCCGACGGGAGGCCGAGCTTCGTTCGTCGCTCCTCCATGGCCCGCCGATACTCCGACTGCTGGGCACGCTGCTCGGGAGTCGACTGGTCGAGCCGACGCTTGCTGCGTTCGTTTCGTGCCTCCTCGGAACCGCGGCGGCTGCCACCCGGCGGTCCGCCACCTCCGGGTCCACCAGCGGCCCCAGGGCCGCCACCGCCGGGCCAGCCGCCGCCGGGGCCGCCGCCAGGACGACCGCCGCCGTTCATCGCCTGCTGGCCGTCCGCCGCCCGCTGCTGGTCCCGCTTCTCCCGCTCGGCCTGCCACGCCTTTCGCCGCTCCTCGTCGGCCTTGATCCGCCGATCGAGCTCTGCCTGCCGCTTGTCGGCGGGGATCGCAAAATACGACGCCATCTCCGCCCGCTCCCGGGCCTCCCACAGCCGGCCCATCTGCTGGCCGACCTGGTCGCGGTACTCGCGCGGCATGTCCCGCATCTTCTCGAACATGCCGCTGGCACTCGGAGCGGAGCCGAATGGAACCTCGCCCCGGGCAACGCGGTCGTACTCGGCGACCTGCTGGTCGACGAGTTGCCTGATCTCGGCGACCGCCTTGGGAGGCGAGAAAAAGCCGAGCATCCAGAGGACGGGCATCGCGATCAACGCCAGGATGGCGAGGCCGCCACCGGCCCGTTTCAGGAACCGGCCGATCGCCCCCTGCTTGTTGCGTTCCGCCGCCAGTGCGGCAACCGCCCGTCGCTTGTCAACTGTCGATGCCATGCGTCTTCTCCCGCCGGGAAAGAATAGCGTCGGCGCAGGCCGCCGCCATGCCCTCTTCAACGGCGAACCGTCCACCGAGTTGCGGTCGCCATGTGCCCGGCCGGAATCGGCTCAAAACCTCAGGCGTCCTGGAACGCGGCGTCCAGGACGTCCAGCATGAAGTCGGCGTCGGCGGCGGTCAGGCACATGGGCGGCTTGATCCGCAGGACGTTGCCGTGGAGGCCTCCCTTGCCGATCAGGAGGCCGAGTTCCCGGCACCTCTCGAAGACCCGCAGGCACTCCTCCTTGGCGGGGGCCCTGCCGGCCCGATCCTTCACCAGCTCGATTCCGAGCATCAGGCCGAGGCCGCGGACGTCGCCGATCAGGTCGTGACGGCGGGCGAGGTCCTCGAAGCCGGCCCTGAGCCTCGCCCCGATCCGGGCCGCGTTGGCCTGGATGCCGTCCTCGTCGATGACCTCGAGCACGGCCCGCCCCTGCGTGCAGGAGACCGGATTGCCGCCGAACGTGTTGAAGTGGATCCGTGACGAGAGGGCCTGGGCGATGGCCGGAGTGGTCACCACGGCCGCCAGCGCCGCGCCGTTGCCGATACCCTTGGCCATCGTGACGATGTCGGGAATCACCCCCTGCGTCTCGAAGCCCCAGAAGTGGGAGCCGGTGCGGGCGAAGCCCGACTGCACCTCGTCGGCGATGCAGAGACCGCCCGCCGCGCGGGCGTGCGCGTAGGCGGCTTTCAGGTAGCCGTCCGGGAACACGACGGCCCCACCCACGCCCTGGATGCTCTCGGCGATGAAGGCGGCGACCTTCCCCGGCGTGCCGAACTCGATCAGGTTCTGAACGTCCGCCGCGTACTTGGGCCCGGCGTCGGGATCGTCGTAGCCGTATGGGCCGCGGAGCCGGTCGGGGAACAGCGCGTGATGCACGCCGAACGAGTGCGGTACGTTGAACTTCCAGGTGTGGTGGCTGGTGAGTCCCATCGTCTGCATGCTGCCGCCGTGGTAGCAGTTGCGGAGGGCGAGCACGTCGAAGTTGCCGGTGTAGGCCCGGGCCATGAGGATCGCGAGGTCGTTGGCCTCGGAGCCCGAGTTCGTGAAGTAGCAGACCTTCAGCTCGCCGGGCATCCTCGCGGCAAGATCCCGGGCATACTCCGCGATGCAGGGATTCAGGTAGATCGTGGTGGTGTGCTGGAGGATCTCGTTCTGCCGGTTGACGGCCGCCACGATCTTCGGATGACAGTGCCCCACGCTCACCGTCACGATCCCACCGAATCCATCGAGGTAGCGGCGGCCGGTCTCGTCGTAGAGGTACTGCATGTGCCCCTCGACGATCATCAGGGGCTCCTTGTAGTACGTGAAGATGGCCGGGCTCACGAACTGCTTCCGCAGCCCGATCACCTCCTGCTTCGACGGACCGGCGTAGGGCCGCGGGCGGTGCTCGCACGGCGGAAGCGACGGGGCGGTGGACGCGGCGGTGGCCATGGAGCCTCCTGGGATCGGGCGCGATCAGAGACGGGGAACGAGCGGCCGGAGCAGCGAGTAGAGCACGAAAGCGATGGCGAAGCCCGTGAACCAGGCGTAGTGGTACCCGGCCACGAGCCAGCCGGGGAATGCCGATTCCGACGCCGCCCCGATCCGCACCAGGAAGCCGGGCAGGTTGGGCAGCACGGCGAGAGCCAGCACGGCGAAGGCCGCAAGGCTGAAGCCGCCCGTGTAGCGGTACTCGCCCGTGAAGCGGTACAGGTCCCGCACGAGCAGCCGGCACCGCCGCCAGATGAAGTAGTCGGCGATCATGATCCCGGCGATCGGCCCGAGCAGGGCGCTGTAGCCGATCAGCCAGGTGAAGATGTAGCCGCTGGGATCCTGGTAGAGCTTCCAGGGAAACATCAGCACGCCGATCGCTGCCGTGATCAGCCCGCCCGTGCGAAAGCTCACGAACCTCGGGGCGAGGGCTGCGAAGTCGTTGGCGGGCGACACGACGTTGGCCGCGATGTTGGTGGAGAGCGTGGCCACCACGAGCGTGATCAGCGCCAGCGCCGAGAGCCAAGGGTTGCCGAACCGGGCGATCACCTGCACCGGATCCCAGATCGCCTCGCCGAAGATCACCACCGTGGCGCTCGTCACCACGATCCCGATGAACGAGTAGAAGGTCATCGTGGCGGGCAACCCCACCGCCTGCCCGATCATCTGGTCACGCTGGGAGCGGGCGAATCGCGAGAAGTCGGGGATGTTGAGCGAGAGCGTGGCCCAGTAGCCGATCATGGCGGTCAGGCCGGAGCCGAACACCGGCCAGAACTCGGCCGCCGACGCGAACTTCGAGGGCTGGGAGAAGATCGGCCCGAACCCGTGCGCCGCCTTATAGGCCCAGGCCACCAGCGCCAGGCCGATGAGGAGCAGGAACGGGGCGCTGGCCGCCTCCATCCACTTGATCGACTCCATCCCGCGGACGATGAACCAGACGTTCACCGCCCAGAAGATCATGAAGCAGAGAAACTCGCCGGCGGAGATCCCCAGCACCGGCAGCGGTTGCCGGGCGGCGGGGTCGAAGCCGAGGATCACGGCCGCCGTGGCGTAGATGGCGGCGCCACCCACCCATGTCTGGATGCCGAACCAGCCGCAGGCCACGAGCCCCCTCATCAGCGCCGGCACGTTCGCCCCGAGTGTCCCGAACGGGGCCCGCAGCAGCACTGGAAACGGGATTCCATAGAGCGTGCCGGGGTGCGCGTTGAGCGTCATCGGCACGAGCACGATCAGGTTGCCCAGCAGGATCGTGAGCGTGGCCTGCCACCAGTTCATTCCCTGCTCGATCAGGCTGGCCGCGAGCGTGTAGGTGGTGATGCAGACCGCCATCCCGATCCAGAGGGCAGCCACGTTCCACCACGTCCACGTCCGCTTCGCCTGCGGCACGGGCGCCAGGTCCTCGTTCCAGAGCCGCGGATCGTGATCGCTGCTGTTCCTCATGCTGATGGCTCTACGAGTTTCCTGCGGCGGCGGGTAGGTCCGGCTCCGAAAGGACACGTTCTTCAGGTTCCCAACGGCCGGGTCCCCCGCCCGCGCCACTACGTGCGTGCCGGGCGTCGCTCGAGGAACCGCCCCCGGCCCACCGTGCCGCAAAACCGTCCGTCGCGGACGGCCACCTCGCCACGCACCGTGAC
>CAIKWU010000509.1 GCA_903831155.1 uncultured Planctomycetaceae bacterium
GCGGCGACGGCTCGTGGAACGGATCGCACGGGATCACGTCCGGGGCGGCCGCGGGCGCGGCAGCCGCCGCCCTCGACCGGCGGATCGGCTGGCTCGACAATGGTGACGGCTCCTTCACGATGACCCACACCGCTGCGGGCGACACGAATCTCGACAACCAGTCCGACATCCTCGACTCATCCAACATGCTCACCGGCGGCTGGTTCGACACCGGCCTGGGAAGCAGCTGGAACGCCGGCGACTTCAACTACGACGGCTCGTTCGACATCCTCGACATCGCCGAGTTCTTCGCGGCGAGCCAGTACGACGCCGGACCGATCGGTCAGGCCCCTGCATCCGCGGCATCCGCCTCGGCGGGCGGACTCTCGGCCGGTGACCTCGCGTTCGCCGCCTTGGCGCAGGAGGCGCAGACGGTGACCACGCCACGCAAAAAGGCCTTCGCCACGGTCTGACCGGCGTTCACGCCAGGTCGGCGAGCGGCACCTCGGTGAGCGGCGGTCGCACGTCGTCCGGCGACCAGCCGAAGACCGCCTCCGTGGCCGGCCCGCAGACGCGGCCCTGGCACGGGCCCATGCCGATCCGCGTCATCAGTTTCGCCTCCCGCCACGACCGGTGGCACCGCAGCCTGCCAGCAGCCACGTCCTCGCAGCGGCAGACGACCGTGTCGTCGGCCGCGAGGCTGCGGAGCCGGCGGTCGAGCGCGAAGCTTCTCTCGAGGGATTCGGCAAATCGTCGCCACCGCACCGCCGCCGGCAGGAGCCGCCGCGCCGCCTTGCGAGCACCCGCCGCGGCGAGCCCGGCCATCCGCCCCTCGACGAGCGACTTGTCGATGCCGCCGATGCCGGTGCACTCTCCCGCCGCCCACACGCCCGGCGCCGTCGTCGATCCGAGGTCGTCGACCGCGATCCCGCCGCGATGGACGTCGCAGCCGAGGGCCCGCGCCACCTCCACGTTGGGCACGAGCCCGAAGCCGCAGGCGAGCAGGTCGCAGGAAACCTCCACCCGCCGCTCGCATCCCGGCCGCCCCGAGGCGAGCGTGACGACGAGGCTGCCACCGTCTGGCCGCACCGCGACGGGGAACGTGCCGGTCCGTAGCACCGGTCCGATCGCCCGCCGGATGCCTGCGGCCTGCACGAGTTTTCCGGGATGCACGAAGAGCGACAGGGCGAAACCCGCGAGCCGTCCGAGCGACGCCTGCTCGGCCACGGCCACGACCGTCGACCCCTTGGCGGCGAGCAACTCCGCGACCGCCAGCAGGAGCGGACCGGTGCCCGCGATCACGATCCGCCGGCCGCGGACGTCGAGCCCCTGCTTCACGAGCGCCTGGAGACCGCCCGCGCCAACCACACCTGGAAGCGTCCAGCCCGGGAACGGCAGGAACCGCTCCCGGGCGCCGGTCGCGAGCACGATCGCCCGCGGCCGCCACGTCGCCACACCGTCGGGCGACCGCACGCGGATCAGCGGCGGGCCGTCGAGGCATGGCCGCACGTCGATCACGGCCGTCGAGCCGTGCCGCTGGGCACCGGATCGAGCGAGCCGGTCGAACCACGCGGCCGCGGCCGGCGTGGCGCCGGCCGGCCCGCCGCGCCAGATCTGGCCGCCGGCGGAAGGATTGTCGTCGATCACGGCGACCGCCCGCCCGGCCTCCGCCGCCGCGCAGGCCGCCGCGATCCCCGCCGGCCCCGCGCCGATCACGAGCACGTCCACGTCGTGGGGATTCACAGCCTCAGCCATCGGTGCGAACCTCCATGCCGTCGCGGGCCACCAGTTGGCAGGTCCGCTCGTGGGGACGGCCATCGACGGTGGCCCGGCACTCGAAGCAGATGCCCATGCCGCAGAGCGGTCCTCGCGGTGATCCCGCCACGCTCCTGCGAACGTGCCATGCGGCCGGCCCACCGCGGTTGAGGATCGCCGCGGCCACGCTCGTGCCCGCGGCGCACTCCACGACCGCCCCGTCGATCGTGATCCGAACGCTTCCGTGAGCGTCGTGCGTCGCTTCAGCCATGGGCCACGACCTCCGTCGCGGTGAATCGAGCCGGCTGGAAGGGGAGGGGATCGAGCGTGGTCGCGGCCCCGCAGAGACCATGGGCCACCAGTTCCGCCGTGCCGAGCGCCGTGGTGATGCCGAGCCCCTCGTGGCCGGTCGCGAGCCACACGCCCGGCGCCTGATTCCATGCACCCACCAGCGGCAGGCCGTCGGGCGTGGCGGCCCGCAGACCCGTCCAGGTTCGGATCGCGGGCGCCGTCGCGAGGCCGGGCATGAACGCCGCGCAGCGGTCGAGCATCTCGCGGAGAATCACCGGGTCCACGTCCCGCGAATCCACGTCCACCTGCCTCGACGAGCCCACGAGCAGCTGCCCGGTGGCCCGTGGCTGCACGTTGAACGCGACCGAGTCGGTGCCGACGTCGTGCGCCCGCTTCACGTAGCCGAGCTCGATCAGCTGGTGTGACACAAACCCGGGCAGGCGATCGGTGATCACGAGATGCCCCTTCCGCGGCCGCACCGGCACGCCCGCCACGAGCCGTCGCGTCGCGGTGCCCGCGGCCACCACCACCGTGTCGCCCAAGATGGTCCGCCCGTCGGCAAGCCGCACGCAGCCGGGCTCGAGCGAGTCACCGGTGACGGCCACGACCGCCGCGTCGCGGATCACGGTCGCCCCGTCCCGGGCCGCGGCCGCGAGCAGCCATGCCGCCACCGGCGGCGGATAGACGACCGCGTCGTCCGGCACGAGCAGCCCGCCGGCGAGCCCCGGGCGGAGGTGCGGCTCCGCCGCCAGGAGCGCCTCAGCGTCGAGCAGCCGCGACTCGACTCCGCCCGCCGCCAGCACCGCCTGCTTGCGGGCCGCCTCGGCCATCTCGTCGTCGTCCGCGGCCACCCAGAGCGTGCCCGTCCGCCGCCACTCGGCCTCGGCGGGCAGTTGCTCGGCGAGCCCGTGCCAGAGTTCGCGGCTCCGCTTCGTGACCGCGAGCTGCGCCGGCGAATCGTCCATCACGACGACGTGCCCCATGCCGGCCGCCGTCGCCCCTCCTCCGGGAAACCTCGCCTCGACGACGGTCACGCAAGCGCCCGTCCGGGCGAGCGCCCGCGCGCACGCCGCCCCGACGATGCCGCCGCCCACGATCGTGATCCGCTGGTTCATGCGGTTCCTCGCCGGATAGACTGCCGATTCTCGTCGCGGGCGCCTGCGACGCAATCGCGATTCCCCGAAGCAGGATCCCCGCCGATGCCGATCGACTGGAAAGGCGTCTACGCCGCCGCCACCACCGAGTTCCATCCCGACGAATCGCTCGATGTCGCCGCCACGAAGCGGCACTTCGAGCGGCTGATCGAGGGGGGCATCCACGGGCTCGTGGTGATGGGCACGGTGGGCGAGGGGACGTCGCTCGATCCCGACGAGAAGCGGGAAGTGCTGAGGGCCGGCATCGAGGCCTCGCGGGGCCGCGTGCCCGTGGTCACCGGCGTGGCCGAATACACCACCCGCGGCGCGTGCCGCTGGGCGGCCGAGGCCGAGAAGCTCGGCGCCGACGGCCTGATGGTGCTGCCCGGCATGGTCTACAAGGCGAAGCCCCACGAGAACCTCCACCACTTCCGCGCGGTCGCCAAGGCCAGCGGCCTGCCGATCATGGTCTACAACAACCCGGTGTCGTACGGGGTGGACCTCAAGCCCGAGCACGTCGCCCAGCTCGCCGACGAGCCGACGATCGTGGCGGTGAAGGAGTCGAGCGACGACCCGCGGCGGATCACCGATCTCTTCAACCTTACCGGCAACCGCTTCGTGATCCTCGGCGGCGTGGATGACCTCGCGCTCGAGAGCATCCTGCTGGGGGCGGTCGGCTGGGTCTCGGGACTCGTGAACGCGTTCCCCGAGGAAAACCGGCTGCTCTGGGATCTGGCCATGGCCGGCCGCTGGCAGGAGGCCCGCGACCTCTACCGCTGGTACACGCCGCTCTTGCACCTCGACACGCTTCCCACGCTCGTGCAGTGCATCAAGCTCGCCGACGCCGAGGTGGGCTTCGGCAGCGAGACGGTGCGGGCGCCGCGGCGGCCGCTCGTAGGCGCGGAGCGGGAGGAGGTGCTCCGCATCATCCGCACGGCGATCGCCACCCGGCCGAAGGTGCGGGCGTGACGCTGCCCGGTGGCCTGCCCGAGCGGCTCCGCGTGATCGACTCGCACACGATCGGCGAGCCGACGCGGGTGGTGCTCGACGACGCGTTCGTGGCCGGGCTCGATCTCGGTGCGGGAAGCGTGCGCGAGCGGCGCGACCGCTTCCGCGAGCGACACGACCACGTCCGCCGCGGGCTCGTGGGCGATCCGCGGGGCGCCGTGGCCATGGTGGGCGTGATCCTCGTGCCGCCGGCCGACCCGTCGTGCCGATTCGGGGCGTTTTACGTCAACCGCGTCGGCTACCTCGACATGTGCGGCCACGCCACGATCGGCCTGGCGGTCACCCTTGGCTCGCAGGGGCTGATCGAGGCGGGCTCCTTCCGCCTGGAGACGCCGGCCGGCGTCGTGGGCGTGACCTGGCACGGCGGCGGCGAGGCGTCGTTCGAGTGCGTGCCGCCGCGACGGATCGCGCAGGGCCTCGTGCTCGACTGCGACGACGGCTCGCGGGTGACCGGCGACGTGGCCACGTCGGGCCTCTGGTTCTTCCTCTGTCGGGATCACGGGCTGCCCGTCGATCCGGCCTCCGTCGCCGCGCTCACCGCCCGCGGCTGGTCGATCCGCCGTGCGCTCGAGTCGCGAGGAATCACGGGCGACCAGGGCGAGGTGATCGACCACGTGGTCCTCCTCGGCCCGCCCCGCGACTCTGGGAACGACGGCCGGGCGTTCGTGCTCTGCCCCGACGGCGCCTTCGACCGCTCCCCGTGCGGCACGGGCACCAGCGCCCTGGTTGGCTGCCTGTTCGAGGACGGCATCCTCGCGGAAGGGAAGACGTGGCGGCAGGAGAGCGTGCTCGGCGGCGTCTACGACGCAAGCATCCGCCGCGCGGGCGGCACGCTGATCCCCACCGTCCGCGGCCGCGCGTGGCTCACGGCCGAGAGCACGCTCCACTTCGCCGCCGACGACCCGTATCGCACCGGCATCGACGGCGGCTGATCGCCGCGAGTTCGGCGCCGGGCATGGTTAGCCCCGAGCGGCCGGGGCGGGAACGGCACGCCCCATCGCCCCCACGACCAGGTATCCCGAGAGCTTCACGTCACGTGCGGCAGCCGGTCGTAGATGATCTGACTACCATCGGGCTCCACACCCACCTCGAACACGCGGAGCGCGTCGAGCCACTCCATGAGTTCCGCCTTCGACATCAGTTTGGGCACCATCTCCCCCTCGATGAGATGCCCGAAGACGAGTTCCGCCTCGCCGTGGGGCCTGCCACCGATGGCGCTCGTCGCCTTCACGATCGACACCGACTCGCCCATCTCCTGGATCTCGACCTCGTAGCGGAGCACGTCGCCGGGCAGGGCGTCGAAGTGGAACTCCGCCTTCGACACCTTCGCGAGCACCACCTGGCGGGCATAGTCGATGGCATCGATCACGAGCAGGCCCGCCGCCTGCGCGATCCCCTCGATCACCAGCGACGTGGGCATGACCGGCGAGCCGGGAAAATGGTCGTGGAGGTGCTCCTCGGCGAGTGTCACCGTCTTGAGGGCGACGGCCCGCTTGCAGCGGACGAACTCCTCGTAGCGGTCGATCCAGAACCAGCGCATGCGACTCCCTTCGTGCCGCCGGCACCGTGCCCGCGGACCCGCATCTTGGCAGATGCCGCGCGGATCGACCACGTCCCGGACGCCCTACGGTACGATGCCGCCATGGAGGATCATCCCGACAGTCGTCGAGCGGGGCCGTGGACGATCTCGGGCAACCTCGTCGATCCGCTGCGGCGGTCGATCCGCCCCGCCACGCTCACGATCCGCGACGGCTGCATCGAGTCGATCACCGACGATCCCCGGCCCCACGCCACCTGGCTCCTGCCCGGCTTCGTCGACGCCCACGTCCACGTGGAGAGTTCGCTGCTGCCCCCCGCGGAGTTCGCGCGGCTGGCGGTCGCCCACGGCACCGTGGCCACGGTGTCGGACCCCCACGAGATCGCCAACGTGCTCGGCATCCCGGGCGTCGACTTCATGCTCGACGACGCGAGCCGCTCGCCCTTCACGTTCTGCTTCGGGGCGCCCTCGTGCGTGCCGGCCACGCCCTTCGACCATGCCGGCGCCGTGATCGATTCGGCCGCCGTGGCCGCGCTCCTCGACCGGCCCGAAATCGGCTACCTCTCGGAGATGATGAACTATCCCGGCGTGATCGCGGGCGACGCCGAGGTGCTCGCCAAGATCGCCGCCGCCAAGGCCCGCGGCAAGCCGGTCGACGGCCACGCTCCCAGGCTCCGCGGCCCGCAGGCCGCCGCCTACGCCGCGGCCGGAATCACCACCGACCATGAGTGCGTGGAGCTCGCCGAGGCGCTCGACAAGATCGGCCTCGGCATGAAGATCCTGATCCGCGAAGGATCGGCCGCCCGCAACTTCGACTCGCTCGCCTCGCTGATCGACACGCATCCCGACCGCTGCATGCTCTGCAGCGACGACAAGCATCCCGACCAACTGCTCCTGGGGCACATCGATGGTCTCGTCCGCCGGGCACGGGCCCTGGGCAGCGACCTGTTCGACGTCCTGCAGGCGGCCTGCGTCAACCCGGTGCGGCACTACCGGCTGCCGGTGGGCCTGCTGCAGCCGGGCGATTCCGCTGATTTCCTCGAGGTGGACGACCTCGACGCGCTCCGGATCCGCCGCGTGTTCGTCAGGGGGGAGCTCGCCGCGGCCGACGGCGTGACCACGTGGCCGCGGGTCGAGTCACTGGCGCCCAACCGCTTCGATGCCCATGCGAAACGGGCCGACGACTTCGCGATCGCCACATCGGCCCCGGGTCCGACGGCGATGGTGCGGGTGATCGAGGCCCTCGACGGCCAACTCGTCACCGGGTCGCTGCGGCTCCCGGTGCCCGTGGCGGGCGGCCGCCTCGTCGCCGATCCGGCGAGCGACATCCTCACGATCGCGGTCGTCGACCGCTACGACGACCGCCCGCCGGCGGTGGGCTTCATCCGCAACGTGGGTCTGCGGAAGGGAGCGATCGCGTCGAGCGTGTCGCACGATTCCCACAACATCGTCGCCGTCGGCGCCGACGCCGCCGCCGTCGCCCGGGCGGTGAACCTGGTGATCGAGTCCCGTGGCGGCCTGTCGGTCACCGGCCCCGAGGGCGACGCGGTGCTGCCGCTGTCGATCGCCGGGCTGATGTCGGACCGGCCCGGGCCGGAGGTGGCGGCCGCCTATTCCGACCTCGATCGCCGCGCCAAGACGCTCGGTTCGACGCTCGCCGCCCCGTTCATGACGCTCTCCTTCATGGCCCTGCTCGTGATCCCGTCGCTCAAGATCGGCCCAGAGGGCCTGTTCGACGTCGACGCCTTCCACCCCGTGGGGCTGACCGATTGAGCCTACGACCCGCACGACCCGCAGGGTCACGGTCGCGGCGCGGACGGGCACGCGCGGCTACACTTCACCCGTGGCCACCGCCGGGCTTGCCCGGTCTCCTCCTGCCTGCAACTCATCATGCGTTCGCCCGCCTCCATCCGGACCTGGGGTCCGTCTCCCCTCTACGCCGTTCCCGCCGTCGTCGTCGCGATCGGGGCGGCCGGCTGGGCGTGGTCGGCGAACCGCGGCCCGCTGCCAGCCCCTTCGGCGGTGGAGGTCACGGCGATGAAGCCGGTTGCGGGAGACCTTGCCGCGGAGCTGCCGCTCGCCGAGGTGGCGTTCGGCGTTCCCTCCGAACGGACCCTGCATCTCTGGCGGCCGTTCTGGCCCCCGGTCCGCTGAGCCGATCGACCACGCAACCTCGGCGTCGGCTGGCCGTTCAACGGTCATCGTGAGCGCGTCGTCGAAACAAGGTGTGGAGCGGATCCCGCGGATCGCCATCGTCGGGGGAGGCCCCGGCGGGCTGCTGACCGCCTTCCATCTCGGCAGGGCCGCCACGCGGCCACTCGCCACCACCATCTTCGAGGCCGGAAGCCGCATCGGCGGCAAGGTGCTCACCCCGTCCTTCGAGTCCGCACCGGTCCGCTACGAGGCCGGCGCCGCCGAACTCTACGACTACACGCCAGTCGGCGAGGATCCGCTCCGTGAGCTCGTGGCCGAACTCGGCCTGCCGACCGTGCCGCTCGGCGGCGCGACGGTGGTCATGCGCAACGCGCCGATCGCCAACCTCGACGACCTCGCCCGCGAACTCGGCCCGGTGACCCGGCGCGAGGTCGAGGCCTTCGACCTCCATGCCCGCGGCGCGATGACACCGCGGGAGTTCTACGCGTCGGACGAGGCGGCCCCGGCCCAGCCGGGCGCGTTCACCGAGGCGCTCGGGCTCCTCCGGCATCCGGCCGCCAGGCACTACGTGGAGGCGATGATCCACAGCGATCTCGCCACCGAGCCGGGAATGACGAGCGTCGCCTACGGCCTGCAGAACTACCTGATGAACGACCCCGCCTACATGCGGCTCTACTGCATCGCGGGGGGCAACGAGCAGCTGATCGAGGCGATCGCCGCCAGGACCGACGCCGACGTGCGGCTCCGGAGCCGCGTGACGGAGGTGCGGGCCGCGGCAGATGGACGGTTCACGGTGCTCGTTGAGAACCCCGCCGGGCAGACCTCCGCCGGCCCCTTCGACGCCGTCGTGCTCGCCCTGCCGCTCCAGCATCTCGCCGAGGTGCGGTTCGGCGGCGACGCACTCGCCTCGGCCATCCGGCGTCACGTCTCCCAGTTCGACCATCCGGCGCACTACCTCCGGCTGACGGCGCTGTTCGACGAGCCGTTCTGGCGTGGCCGGATCGACGGCGGCTACCTGATGCTCGACGCATTCGGGGGCTGCTGCCTCTACGACGAGTCGGCCCGCGAGCCCGACTCGCGGCACGGCGTGCTGGGCTGGCTGCTCGGCGGCGCGGCCGCGGAGGAGTGGGCCGCCCGCGACGATGCCGCGTTCGTGGCCGCGGCGCTCGACGCGCTGCCCGCGTGGCTCGGCGATCCCCGCCCGCACCTCCTGGAGACCCGCGTGCACCGCTGGGTCGGCGCGGTGAGCGCCCTCCCGGGCGGCTGGCGTCCGCCCGGCATTGACCGCAGGCACCAGCCTGCTCCCGTGCACCATCCCCACGTCCTCGTCGTCGGTGATTATCTTTACGACAGCACGCTCAACGGCGTGCTCGACTCGGCGGACCACGTCGCCGGCTGGCTGGCGGCAGACCTCGGCTGACCGCCGTTCGGAAAGGACCGGCATGATCACGAGCCACGAGCGATTCATCGACGCGCCCCCGACCGTCATCGACGGCCTGCCGCCCGACACCACCGTGGAGCGGATGCCGCTGGCCGACGGCGGCGTGTTCGAACTCGCCGCCGCGGCGATCCCCACGGTCGAGGCGGCCGAGCACGACGCGGTGATCGCGGAGCTCGTCGCGCGGGCCACGTCGTGGGTGGTGGCGGCGACCCCCGGCGGCGACCCGCCGCTGATCGTGCCGCTCTACGGCACGCACGTGGTCTGGAGTCCCCGCCGCGCCGTGGCCCTCGGGCCCGCCGACCGGCTGGCGGCGATGCGGACCGCGATCAATGAGTTCGCCGATCGCGAGGCGGATCTTCGCGACGTGGAGCGGCGGATCGCCACGGGGCTCGAGCACGTCGAGGCCGACGCGGCGTTCGCCTTCACCTTCGACGAGCAGTCGCTGCCGCGGCGGCGGGAGCTCGCCGGCCGCTTCACCGAAGCCATCTCGCTCCGACGCCGGCTTGCGGTGCTCGCGCCGGTGCTCCAGCGTCCGGCAGTCCAGCCCCCGACGCTCGCGGGGCAGCTCGGCGAGCGTCTTCGCGACCGGTCGCGGGTGGTGGAGCGGCTGGAGCACGCCGGCGAGCAGGCCGATCTGCTGGAGCGGGTCTACTCCAGCTGCGGCGACCGCGTGGCCGACTACCTGTCGTCGCGGCGGCACGCCGTGCTCGAGTGGGTGATCATCCTGCTGCTCGCCGTCGAGGTGGTGCTGATCACGGTCGACCTGCTGGCCACCCACACCCCATGAGCTCCCGTCGCGCCGCCACGCGGCTGGTGTCGATCGACGTCCTCCGGACCACCGCCATCGCGCTGATGACGGTGGTGCACTTCGTCGAGAACCTCGCTGGCTCCTACGACATCGAGAGCGGCCCGTTCATCGGCGCCAACCGCTACTGGTGGATGCCGACCGGCTTCGCCGCGCCGCTGTTCACCTTCCTGTCGGGCGTGAGCTACCGGCTCTGGGCCGACGCCCAGGCGTCGCGGGGAAGAGACGACGAGGAGATCTCGAAGATCTCCGTCCGTCGCGGGCTGTTTCTGATCCTCTTCGGCCTGCTCTTCAACGTGCTCGTCTGGATGCCGGAGGACATCTTCAACTGGGACATCCTCACGCTCATCGGCACGGCGATGCTCGCCCTCGACATCGCCCGACGGACGCCGCCCGCCGTCACGATCGTGGCCTGCGGCCTGCTGATCGCACTCGCGCCCACGCTGCGGGCCGTCGCCGACTACCGCGAGTTCTGGGCGGCCGGCTTCTACGACTACGACTTCACCCTCGGCGACGTGCTGCTCGGATATCTGGCGACCGGCTACTTCCCGGTCTTCCCGTGGCTCGCGATTCCGCTCGCGGGCTTCCTTGCGGCACCGCTGATCTACGGCCGCGGGCAGGGCCGGGACGAGGGCCGCAGCAGGACGACGGCGGTGACCGTGGGCATGCTGCTGGCCGCAACCGCGGTCGCGACGATGGCCGCCCGCCCGCTCGTGCCGGCACGGCTCATCACGCACGACCGGCTCTGGGCGATGTTTCCTCCCACCACCGCCTACGTGCTCGGCACCATCGGCGGGGCGATCCTGCTGGCCACGCTCCTGCACCGCACGCTCGACGCTCGGTCGGGCAGCCCCGGTCCGCTGCTGCGGATCGCCGGGGCGATGAGCCGGCACTCGCTCTCGCTCTACATTCTCCACCACGTGGCCCACGTCTGGCCGCTCTGGCTCGCCGGCTTCGTGATCGCCGGCGATCCCGACGCGCTCTGGCAGGTGGCGACCCCCGCCACCACGGCGATCGCCTGGGCCGCCGCGTTCCTGCTCCTCGTGGCCTGGCTGGCGGAACGAATGGACCGTCCGGGCGTCCCTTCGGCAGAATCGCTGCTCCGGTGGCTGTGCGACCCCTGACGCGGCCTCGGGCCGCGAGGAGTTCTCCGTGCACCGCGACCTCGTCTCCAGCGGCACCCGCCGCGCCCGCTTTGCGTGGATCCTGCTCGACTGGGCCGCCAGCGGGTTCTCGACGGTCCTGATCACGCTCGTGGTCGCCTACGTCGAGAAGATCGTGTTCGCGAAGGGGGTCGCAGACATTCCCGGCGGCGTGATCTGGGCATGGACGCTCGCCGCGGCGATGCTCGCCTCGGCCGTGCTCGCGCCGATCGCGGCGGCGTGGGCCGACCGGCGGCACGCCCATCAGCGGGCCGTGATCGCGGCCACGGCCGTCGGGGCGGGGGGGCTCGTCGCACTCGCGGCGGCTTCCCCGGCGATGCAGCCGGCCGTGATCGCGGCCGTGATCGTCGCCTGCGTGGGATTCGACCTCGCGCAGGTGTTCACCGGCAGCCTCCTGACGAGGATCGCCGGCGCCGACGATGCCGACCGCCTCTCGGCCTGGGGATTCGCCGCGGGCTACGCCGGCGGCGCGATCGCCCTCGTGGCCGGAACCGCGCTCGTGCAGGGGCACGAGCTTCTCGGGCTCTCGGTCGCGGGCGGCCTGCGGGCGGCGTTCGCGATGATCGCCCTGTGGTGGCTCGCCTTCTCGCTGCCCGCGGCGTTCGTCCGCTTCGGCAACAGCTCGGGGGAGGCGCACGCCGCATCGTCCGGCCGCGAGCTCGTCGAGTTCGCGAAGAGCCTCGCCCGGCCGCGGGCCGCGGACGGCGGCGTGCCGCTCGGCCCGGTGCTGCTCGGGGCCACGCTCGTGCTCGGCGCGGTGCAGACGGCCATCGCCCAGTTCTCGAGCCTCGCCCTCGAGCGGTTCGACCTCGACAGCGCCGCCCTCGTGCGGCTGATCCTTCTCGTCCAGTTCGTAGCGCTCCCCGGCGCCCTCGCGATCGGCTGGCTCTCGACGCGGATCGGCCGCCGGGCTGCGGCGGCGATCTGCCTCGTGGGCTGGGCGGCCGTGCTGGTGCTCGGCTGGTTCGTGGCCACGCCCGCACAGCTTCATGCCCTCGCCGTCCTCCTCGCGCTGGTGCTCGGCGGCATCCAGAGCGTGGTCCGCGCGGCAGTCGCGGCGCTCGCCCCGGCCGGCCACGCCGGCGCCACGTTCGGGCTCATGCAGGTTGGCGCGAAGCTCGCGGGCTTCGTGGCCAGCGTCGTGTTCGGCGGCGTGCAGCTGCTCGCCCACGACCCCCGAGCCGGCCTGCTCACGCTCCTCGTGCAGCTCGCCGCCGGCGCGTGGTTCCTGGTCGCCCCGTTGCGACGCCACCGCTCCGTCGGCTAGGCTCCCCCTCGTTCGGGCGTGCTCGCGTCTCCTCGGGGGTGTTTCATGGTCGGCATCGGACCGCTGGAACTGATCGTGCTTCTCGTGACCGGCGCCTCGTCGGGCGGCCTGCTCGGCCTGCCTCTCTCGGTGCCCCCGCTGCCGCCCGACCAGGTGATCGAACGGGCGGCCCCGGACGCGTGCCTGCTGCACATCGCGACCGCCGGCGTGGCCGCGCCCGACGCGGCGTCGGGCAACCTCACGGAGCGCATGGTCGCCGACGATGACGTGCAGCAGTTCCTGGCCGCGATCGCGAAGGAGGCGGTGGCCGCGGCACGGGAGTCGATCCCGATGCCCCCGCAGGCCGAGGATGCAGCCGTCGTGCTCGTCTCCGCGATGCTGACCAGGCCCATGGCCTTATCCGTCGAGCGGTTGTCGCCGCCCGCCGCCGGTGGGCCGCCGGAGGTGGTGGCATCGCTCGTGCTCCGCACCGGCGACCGAGAAGCGGCGATGGCCGCCGCCCTCGACACGCTGCTCGGCCTGGCCGCCGCCACGCCCCAAGGCTCGTCCGTGGGCGAGGTCTCGATCGACGGCACCTCGTTTCGTCAGGCGGCCACGCTTCTCGGCCCGCTCTCCTGGGGCGTTCGCGATGGCTCGCTCGTGGTGGCGCTCGGCGGGGACACGCTCGAGTCGCTGCTCGACCGGATCAGCGACGCCGACCGCCGGAGCCCGGCCTGGAAGACCGAGGCGGAGGAGCGGAGCCCGATGAACCGCCGCTCGACGCTCGCCTATGCGAACGTCGACCGGATCCTGCAGGTCGTCATGAAGCTGCCCGTGCCCGACCGCGACCGGGTCGTGGCGTTCCTTGCCGCAACCGGCCTCGACGGAATCGAGAGCCTCGCCGCTGTCAGCGGTATGGACGCCGAGGGCGTCGTGGCCGACATCCGGCTCGGATTCGACGGCCAGCCGCGCGGGATCTTCGCCGCGCCCGAGGAGCGTATCGGGCCGCGGCATCTCGCCCGGGTGCCGGTCGACGCCGTCGTTGCCGAGGCATGGTCGCTCGACCTCTCGCGCACCCTCGCCACCGCTCTCGAGGTGGCCGCCGCGGCAGACCCCGCCGCCGCCGCCGAGATTCGCGGCGGCCTCGAGCAGTTCAGGGCGGTCGCCGGCTTCGACCTCGACCGTCACCTCCTGAAGACGCTCGGGCCCGACTGGACGGTCTGCTCGCTGCCCGCCCTGGGAGGCCTCATGCCCAACCTCGCGGTCATCGCCGGCCTGCGCGACCGCGACACGTTCGCAAAGACCCACGAGGCCGTCCTCGCCGTCCTCCGCAACCTCGTGGCCGACGGCGAGACCAGGGTCACGATCACCGAGCTGCCGTACCGGAGCCAGACACTCCATTGCCTCCGCATCGAGAGCCCGGGTATGGCGATCCCGGTCACGCCCACGTGGTGCATCGCCGAGGACCGGCTCGTGATCACGCTCTCCCCGCAGCTCATGAAAACGCTCCTCACGCGGACGGCGGACGACGCGGGGATCGACGCCATCGCAGAGGTGAAGTCGGGCCTCGCCGGCGGCGAGGCCGACCTCGTCGGCATGCTCGACCCGCACCTCCTGCTGGGATCGCTCTGCTCCTTCTACGAACTGACGACGCCGCTCATCGAGCAGGCTGCCGCCAGCGCTGGGCGAGAGCTCACGCTTCCGACGCTCCCCCGTGCAACCGCGATGATGCCATTCGTGCGGCCGAGCGTGACGGTCGTCCGCCACGAACCCGACGGCATCCGCCTGCGGAGCACGACCACGCTGCCGCTCGGCCCGCTCACCGGCGTCGGCGGGGCGGTGCTGAACGCGTCACCGACCTCGGCGCCGGTGATGGTCGCCCTGCTCCTGCCGGCGGTGCAGGCCGCCCGTGAGGCGGCACGGCGATCGCAGGCCATGAACAATCTCAAGCAGGTGATGGTGGCGATGCATCGACACGCAGCGGTGAAGCCCTCGTTTCCGGCCCAGGCCATCTGCGACGCCGCGGGGAGGCCGCTCCTGAGCTGGCGGGTTGAGATCCTGCCGTACCTCGGGGAGGAGGCGCTCTACAGGCAGTTCCACCTCGACGAACCCTGGGACAGCGAGCACAACCGCCCGCTCCTCGCGAGGATGCCGGCGGTGTTCGCGGACGCCGGCGACGATCCGGCGGAGCGGCGTGCCGGCCTGACCACCCTCCAGGTCGTCACCGGCAAGGGCACGCCGTTCCCAGACCCGCGGACTGGAATCAGCTTCAAAGACATCGCCGACGGCACGAGCAAGACGCTCGCGATCGTCGAGGTCTCACCCGACCGGGCAGTGCCCTGGACGAAGCCGGCGGACCATCCTTTCAATCCCGAGCAGCCGCTCGACGGCCTCGGCACGCCGCAGCGGCCCGGCGGGCTGTTCCTGGCCGCGTTTTTCGACGGCAGCGTGCAGGCGATCATGCCCGACGTCGATCAGGGCACATTCCGCGCCCTCGTCACGCCCGCCGGCGGTGAACCCGTGA
>CAIKWU010000510.1 GCA_903831155.1 uncultured Planctomycetaceae bacterium
TAGCCGTCGCGGCCTTCGACGATCGCGTCCACGCTCTTTCTGTGGCACAGGTCGAGCACGTCCTCCGCGATCCCGCTCGACGCGGAGGCGGCGATCGTGGCCGCGAGCTTCGGCCCGATCCGTCCGACCGACATGAGCTCCTTCGCGGAGGCCGCGAGCACGTCCTGCGGGGATCCGAAGCGGTCGAGCAGCAGGCGGCGGAATCGGCTGCCGATGCCGGGAACGCACGCGAGACGGACATGGGCGAGGAGGTCGCCGTCGATCACCGAGGATGGGGCGGGCATGGCCGGCTCCGACGCGGATGGTGTACGCGTGTATCGTTATAAGGGCGATGCCCGGCCGGCGTCAACCAGTGGGCCGGGCACAGTGGCCGACAGGCCCGTATCGGCCTGTCGTGCCATCACCACCGATGGCCTGGCACGTCGCCCAACCGGTGTTCAGCCGATTTTCAGCCGGTGTTCAGCCGGCGGCTGACTTCAGCTCGGCGAGGTGCTGCGCCGTGTTCACGAGCCGATCCCAGTTCTGCTCGACGTACTCGGGCGGGCCGCCGATCTGGGCGACCACCTGAGCCACCTGCTCGGTGGGCACCATCTCGATGGCGTCCCACGGGCAGACCTTGAGGTCGTAGGGATTCGACTTCTTCCCCGGGATGTGCACGCAGACTTCGCAGCCCACGCACCGCTCGATGTCGATCTCGCACCAGCTCTGCAGGTTGTGGAACTTGTCGTACTGCTGCACCTTCACGATGCAGTCGACGGGGCAGACCTCGAGGCACGACTCGCACCCGGTGCAGTTGTCGGCGTTGATGACCGCCAGTTCCTTGGGGAGCTTCTTGCGGGGTCCGGCTTTGGCCATGGTGGTTTCGATCGGATGGGAGGTGGGGAAGCCTGCAGCCGTTCCATCGTAGCCGGCACGGCCGGACCGTCAAAACCGCCGCTCCGGCCCGGTCAGGCTGCCCGGCGGGCCGGGGTCGAAGCCGCCACCGGACCGCTGAACTCGTAGCCGAACCGCTCGACGTCCTCCGCGAAGTGGTCACGGACGAGGGCGGCCAGCCGCGGGGTGTAATAGTCGCGGTAGTCGCCGCGAAGGCTCGTGTTCGCGTGGCCGAGGGACGCGTCGATGCCGATCCGTCCGCAGGCGTGGGCGAAATCGGCTTCGAGCGATTCGTAGCGGCCGAGAAAGTTCACCAGCACGCGACCGCTCCGGTCGGCGACCATCCGGGCCTGCGAGATCTTGCCGCGGCCGATCTCGTAGCGGACGTAGGCCTCGAAGTCGGGCAGCCGTGCCGTTCGCCGCCGCCGGTGGCTGACGTGCGCGACGTGCCCTTCGGCGTCGCGGAGGAAGTGGTAGTAGGAGACGAGGAGGTCCCACGGGTTGCGGACGACGGCGAACGTGAACAGGCTCTCGAACATGCCGGCCGGCAGGTTCCGCTTCAGCTCGGCCGCCGGCGTGTGGGGGCGGAACTTCCGCATCCGTGCGGGCGCGTAATGGTTGACGTGGATGCCGATCATCGCGAGGCAGCGGTTCGCCCAGTAGCCGTCGGCATGGTCGGCGTGCCGCCAGAGCGCCCGCGCGACGCTCGTGCCGCCCGTCTTGGGCACGTGGATGAAGGCGAAGCCGTGACGGTGCGAGATCAGCATGGCGCGGTCCTGGCGGGCTGCGAAGAATGGCGAAGGCGGGGCTCGGCCGCAAGGGCGATTCGGTGGGGCGAGGGTTGCCCGTGCCCCGTCGCCGGACGTTCGGGTGGGCTCGGGGCTGCCCGAGCCCCGTCGCCGGACGTTCGCGGATGCCGTCGTGGCATCCACTCACTCGGATGCCGACCGCGCTTCGCCATCCTGGCTGCGCTTGTCGGCATACGCCGGCTCTCAGGGCACGGACAGCCCCTCGCTGAAAAGCGAGGGCGACGCTACACGCACTCGCCGCGGACGAGGTCTTCGGGCGTCTGACGAGCGCGGACGAGGCGGTGCCGGCCGCCATCGATCATCACCTCCGCCGGCAGCGGCTTGGAGTTGTAGTTGCTCGCCATCACGAAGCCGTAGGCGCCGGCGATCTCGATCACGAGCAGGTCGCCCACCGCCGCGACCGGGAGCGACCGCGTGGCCACGAAGCCGCCGTCGGTCTGCGTGAAGATGTCGCCCGACTCACACAAGGGTCCGCCCACGGCGACCTCCTCGGACGTCTCTCGCGGGTCGTCGCCCTGCGGGCAGAGGCCCATCGGGTGGTAGGAGCCGTAGAGCACCGGCCGGGCGAGCGTGTTGAAGCCGGCGTCGACGAGCAGATACTTCCGCCCGCCCTGCTTCTTCACCGCCCGCACCTCCGTGACCACGAACCCGCTCTCGGCCGTCAGGTAGCGGCCCGGCTCGATCTCCAGGCGGATGCGATGGCCGAAGCGGTCTTCGAGCCGCTTCCGCGTGGCGTCCCAGAGCGTGAAGTAGCCGGAGAGGTCGGCGTGCACCTCGCCCGGCTTGTAGGGCACCGGGAGGCCGCCGCCGGCGCTCACCGTGGTGAGCGAGCGGCCCACTTCGATCGCCACCCGCTCGAGCGCCCCGGCCACTTCCGCGAGGTGCGCCAGATCGGTGCCGCTGCCGATGTGCATGTGGAGGCCGCTCACCTGCAGGCCCGCCCACTCGGCGCGGCGGAGCACGTCGGGGATCTCCTCGTGCCAGATGCCGTGCTTCGAGCCCTCGCCGCCGGTGTTGGTCTTCTGGCTGTGGCCATGGCCGAAGCCGGGGTTCACGCGGAGCGTGATCGAGGCGCCGGGCATCCGCTCGGCGAGCTGCTCGATCATGTCGGCCGAGCCGCAGTTGACGTGGATGCCGTGCTTGACGACGGCGTCGAGGCTGTCGCGGTCGAAGATGTCGGCCGTGTAGACGATCGGATGGGCCGGCGGCAGGCCGTCGGAGCCCGGCTGGTTCGGGCCGTGCGCCGGATAGCCTGCGGCAAGAGCCCGGTGGATCTCGCCGGTGCTCACCGCATCCACGAGCACCCCCTCGCGGCGCACGAGATCGAGCACGGCGAGGTTGGAGCAGGCCTTCTGCGCGAAGCGGATGGTGTCCCACGCCGCGAGGTCGCGGCAGCGGCGGCGGATCATCTCCGCGTCGTACGCGTAGAGCGGCGTGCCGTAGGTCTCGGCGAGGGAGGCCACACTCACGCCGGCGATGTCGCGGCGGAGCCCGGGAACGGACGATGCGATCATGGATGCAGGAAGAGGAGAGCGGGATTCGGGAGAACGATCACGGGGCGATGGCGGGGGCGGCCTTCTCGAGCGGCCGCGGCTGGGCGGGCCGCAGCGGCATCGCGGGGACGGCCCGCGGCGCGGGGCCACCCTGCTGCACCGACGTGCTCGCCGCGACGGTCTGGATGGCACCGGCGTCGACGAGGAACCGGATGGTCATGCCGCGGTCGATCGGCTTCATCGAGAGCTGCACCTGCGTCGACTTCTTCTCGGCGGCCTGCGCCGCGACCTCCCCGAGGGCCTCGCCCTGCGGATCGTCGGGCTGGAAGGCCTGCGCCATCCTCGCCGCGTAGCCGACAATGGCCGCGAGCGACGCATCGAGGCCCGCGATCGGCTTCGCGTCGGCGACCGGCTTGCCCGCCGCGGCCGCCGCCTCGTCGAGACGCTTCTTCACGTCACCGCCGGCGAGCAGGTGCACCTGCTGAGGGCCGACGGCGAGGGTGACCGTCACGTTCTTTCCGAGCCGCTCACCCCCCGGGATGCCGGCCGTGTCGAGCGAGATCTCGTGCAGCGTGGCGCCGGCGTGCCGGCCCTTGTCGAAGGCCACCGTCACGCCCGGCGGCAGGGCGTCGGGCTTGCCGAGCCTCTCCTTCACCTGCTTCTCGAGCGCCGCCCCGTCCTTCACCTTCATGCCGATGGTGACCGCGGGAATCGGGGAGTCGCCGTCGGCGGCGCTGGTGTCGACCGTGAATCCGGCGTCGATCGCGCCCGTCTCGAGCATCGCGGCCACCGCATCGCGAAGCACGCCGGCGACCACGCCGGCCGTGGGATCGCCGTCGGCCGACTCGAGCGCCTTGTCGAAGGCGGCCCGCACGGCGGCGTCGCCACCGGCGGGAACCGTGGCCACGTAGTGGCCCCGCAGGGCCGCGGCCTTGCCGTCGGACGTGGCTGGGGCGGCCACGGTGCCGGTGGCCCTGCCGTCATCCTTCCACATCGCGGCGAGATCCGACTCGGGCTTGATGACGGACGTGACGTCGAGGTGGACGTTCTCCTGCTCCTTGTCGATCGCGAGCCCGAACACGAGCCGCTCCACATCCTCGAGGTTCTCGAGACCTGCCCTCAGGGCCGCGTCGTCCATCGGCTGGCCCTGAGCGGCGGCGTTGCGGGCGGCCTCGTCGAGCATCGCCTCGAGGCCTTTCCGCATCTCGGCCGGCATCCGGCTCGGAAAGAACTCGATCGCCAGCGAATAGTCCTTCGAGAGCGGCTCGATGAGTTCGAGGGCGTCTTTGAGTTCCATGGGCGACCCCGGCTGCGAGAGGATGGCCCAGTCGTCCTTCTCGGCGATGTCGAATGGCGGGGCGCCGGGCGGGCTGATCCGCTGCACGCCGTCGACCTCCTCGACCGGCCCGGTCATGCCCTGCAGGGCACCGAGCAGCTTGGCGAGATCCTTCACCGGCACGAAGGCGTGGGCGGTGGGCAGCGGGCCGCCCGCGGTGGTGACCACGATCCCCACGGGTCGCTTGACGTCGAGCCCCGCGAGGCCCTTCCCCTGCGTGGCGAGGAGAATGAACGACTCCGCGAATCCCGCGAGCGTGGGATTGCCCACCTGCTCGCCCATCCAGGTGAGCTGGCTCTTGAGGTCGGCATAGGGATCGAGTGACACGACTGCGATTGGCTCGGAGGTGTCGGCGGCGCGGACGGCGGTCGAGCAGAGGATGGCCGCGACACCGGCGAGGGCGACGGCGCGTCGGACACGGGCGGAGAGGCAGGAGCGCATGAAAAACCTCGAACGGTGCCGGGACGGTTCACGGGCGGACAGGGACCCGGCAGTTTATCAGACGGCCACGAAAACCTGTATTCTTGCAGCCTCGCCAGCGATGCAGCCCTCTCCCCCTCATCACGAGCCCGATCTGGAGACGCTGCTGCGGTCGGCGCGGTCGCCCCGCCTGCGTCTCCAGGGGCTGCTCTACCTGCTCACCTGCCTGACCACGTTCGCCGCCGGCGCCGTCGGCTGGCAGCCGCTCCTGCTCGGCATGGACGACATCTCTTTCGATCTCGCGGCCCACTGGCAGCGGGGCCTGGCCTACACGGCGGCGGTGATGGCGGTGCTCAGCGCCCACGAGGCGGGCCACTACATCGCTGCGAGGATCCACGGCATTCCCGCCACGCTGCCGTTCTTCATGCCTGTGCCCGTGCTGCTCACGGGCACACTCGGCGCCGTGATCGGCATGGAGGGTGGCCGGGCCAACCGCAGGCAGCTCTTCGACATCGCCATCTCGGGGCCGCTCGCAGGCCTGTTCGTGGCCGTGCCGCTCCTCGCCTACGGCCTCGTCGCGGGGGGCGGCCCCGATCCCGACAACCCCTTCGGCATGCCGCCGCTGGCCCGCTGGGTGCAGGGATGGGTGAGGCCCGACCTGCCGGCGGCGACGAGCGTGGCCCCCAACGCGGCGTTGATGGCCGGGTGGGTGGGCCTGCTCGTCACGGGCCTCAACATGATCCCGCTGAGCCAGCTCGACGGCGGCCACATCTGCCGGGCGGTGTTTGGCCGCCGGGGCGACTGGGTGGCCCGGGCCGTGCTGCTCTCCGCGATGGCGGCGGTGGTGATCGCGGGCCGCTACAACT
Source organism: uncultured Planctomycetaceae bacterium (assembly GCA_903831155.1). Lineage (GTDB taxonomy): Bacteria > Planctomycetota > Planctomycetia > Pirellulales > UBA1268 > QWPN01. The sequence continues at coordinate 5,798 of CAIKWU010000510.1, forward strand.
GGGTGATGATGCTCGTGCTGGTCACGCTGATGGGGGTCGATCATCCACCCATTCGCGACGAGGACCGGCCGCTCGGGGCCTGGCGGACCGCCCTGGGCCTCGCGGCCTTCCTGATCCCGCTGGTCACCTTCATGCCCGAGCCGCTGCGGCTCGACTGAGCGGAATCGCCGGCGAATTGCACCGCCGCGAACCCCGGGGTATGCCTTGCCGTAGTGTCGGTGGCGGTCGCCCCGCCGTCCGGTGACCCCCCGGGTGCCTTCTCCCATGTCGTCTCGTAGACCACGCCGCGCCGCCTCCCGTGATCTCCTGCGGATGGAGGCGCTCGAGCCGCGGCAGGTGCTCGCGACCACGCTCGTCGCGGTGGGGAGCGACCTCGCGGCCGGCAGTTCGCCCTTCGTGCGGCTCGTCAACGCCGAGACGGGGCAGGTGGCGGCGCAGGTGCTGGCCTTCGAGGAGGCGTTTGGCGGCGGCGTCCGCGTGGCGATGGCGAACGTCGACGGTCAGGCCGGCGACGAGATCATCGCCGCCTCGGGGCCGGGCCGCGTCGCCGAGATCAGGGTCTTCAAGGCCGTGACGTCGGGCGACACGACGACGCTCCGCGAGCTCACGGCGTTCCGCCTCAACCCCTTCGGCAGACGGTACAGCGGCGGCGTGGAGCTGGCGGCGGGCGACGTCGATGGCGACCGCAACCCCGACATCGTGGCGGCGAAGTCGCATGGCTCGCGGGTGAACGTGTTCCGGGCGGCCGGCATCGGCGAGCCGCCAGCGGCCGTGCCGTTCCGCACGTTCCGCCCCTTCGCCCGCGAGTTTCTCGGCGGGGCCACGGTCGCGGTCGGCGACTTCGGCACCTTCTCCGACGGCCGCACCGTCGATGCCACGCGGCCCGACGGCCGGCTCGAAATCGCGGTCGGCAGCGGCGGGGGCATCCGCGCGAGCGTGACCATCTACGACGTGTCCGGGACACCGCGCGTGATCGATGAGATCCGGCCGTTCGCCTCCTCCGGCGAGTTCACTCGCGGCGCGTCGGTGACGACGGGCCGCTACGATGCCGACGCGATCGACGACGTGGTGGTGTCGTCGGGGGCCGGCGGCCCCGGCACCGAGGTCTACGACGGCCGCGTCTCGGCGGCGGCCAACCCGCGGCTGGCGAGTTTCGCCGCCTTCGCAAGGCTGCCCCGGCCGCAGGCTGCCGCCTTCGCGGCCGGCATCGACCGCAATGGCGACGGCCGGATCGACGGCTTCATCGCTTCGCAGGGCCTTGGTGGCGCCGGCGGCCTGGCGCTCCTGTCGCAGGCGGGCAGTCGCACGCAGGCGTTCACGACCGTGTCGGGACCGCTGCGGATTGCCGGGCCGCGGACGTCGTTCACCGACTTCTCCACCACGCTCACGGGGATCCAGTCTCGGGTCACGCAGGCCGGCAGCGGCCCGCTGCCCACGGTCGGCCAGGCCGTGCAGACCCACTACACCGGCTGGCTCCTCGACGGCACGAAGTTCGACAGCTCCCGCGACCGCGGCACGCCGTTCTCGTTCACGCTCGGACAGGGGCAGGTGATCGCCGGCTGGGACCAGCTGATCGCCACCATGCGGCCCGGCGAGCGACGGACGGCGATCATCCCCGCGAACCTCGCCTACGGCAGCACCGCACGGCCGGGGATCCCGGCCAACTCGACGCTCGTGTTCGACATCGAGCTGCTGTCGACGACCTGAGCCCGTTCGGGGCCGCGACGCCGCGTCAGCGGCGGCGGATCGTGACGTCGAGTTCGCCGTCGTTGTCGCCGAGCTGCGTCCAGTCGTCGGCGCACCGCAGGAAGAGGCGGCCGTCGGTGGTCGCGGTGAACTCCCCGGTCATCCCGAGCGGGAGCTCGGGCTCGAGCGCGAAGTCGTGGAAGATCGTGGCCACGAGGCGGCCGTGCCCCGCCGCATCACCGTCGGCGGTGAGCGGCGCGGCCGCGGGCGCGGTCCGCCACGTCCCCTCGGCGACGATCTCGTAGGCACCGCCGCGCTCCACCGTCACGCCCGTCGCCTGCCAGCCCGCCGCCGCCTTCACCCGCGTCCGCTGGCTGCCTCCCGCGGCGAGCGTGCGGAAGGCAGCCTTCCACGGCCAGGCGGCGAGATCGGCGCGGTAGCCGTTGCCCACCGTCGCGAGCAGGCGGTCGTATTCGAACGACACCTCGCGGGCCACCGGCCCGTACGTCGCCTCGAACGATGCCCCGGGCCGCTGCTCCATCAACGCCACCGCCAGCGGGCGGAACCGGTCGGAGTAGTTGGGGTTGTTGGCGAGGAGGAAGCAGAGCGCCCACCGCCAGGCGTAGTCCTGCCAGGAGCCCGCGGGCTCGTCGCCCGGCACGGCGATCTCGCCGAGCGACCGTTTCTGCGGGGCGTTCTGCAGGTAGCCCAACACGACCGGATCGATCGCCACCGCGGGGTCGCCGTCGCGCCAGTAGTTGCCGAGTTCGGCCACGCCCTCGGAGAGCCAGGTGGGGCCGGTCGAGCCGAACGTGAGGTGGCAGAAGCCGTGTACGCACTCGTGCTGGATCACGCCGTGGTCGGCGCAGGAGTAGAGCTCCGCCCGACGGGCGGGGCCCAGCGACGAGTTGAAGCACACGCCCTCGCGGCGGCGGATCTTCTCCACGCCCATCGGTTCCTGAAGGAGCCCCGCGGGCCAGCCGGCGAGGTCGCGGACGATGAAGCCCCCGACCACGCCCCCCGCCTTGCGGCCGAAGAACCGCTCCAGGATCCCCACCATCCGCTCGAGCTTGTCGCGGATCACGGCCCACTCGCGGTCGGAGATGTCGGTCATGAAGGCGAAGTGGGGCGACCGGACGAGCCGCGGTTCGCTGGGCGGCACGTCGGAGAGGCCGCGGTAGCGGTTCTCGAGGGCGTCGTCGCCCCGGTCGGCGACGCCCCGTGCCGACGGGTTCTCGGCGACGAGCGAACGGGCCACCACGTCGCCGGTGTCGAGCTTCACCGCCTCCAGCCGCGACACCGTGGCGCCCGGCTCGAGCCGCTTGAGGTCGCGGCTCTCCAGCGTGGCGGTAACGCCGTCGGGCAGCGTGCAGGCGACCACTGTCCGTTTGGGGAACGGCTGGCCGGCCGGAAGCTCGACGGCGAGCCGGGTCTTGCCCGCCCGCATCACGCCCGCGGTGACCACGCAGTCGGCCGCGGCCTTGCCCTCGGGCGGCCCGTGCGGCCATGCCACGCCGACGGTGGCGTCGGCCGCATCGACGACGGCGATCTCGGCGGCGGTACCATCGACCGTTCCCCTCGCGGTCAGCCGCGTGCGGAAGCGAACGAGCTGGCCCGGCTTGAGTTTTGCCGGCTCGACGACCCCGCCGATGCGAACCTCCGCGGGGAAGGCGAGCAGCCGGCCGTCGGCCAGTGGCACGCCCTGTTCATCGCCGCGCTGCACGCGGACCTCGTGCCTCGTGCCCGCGTCGTCCCGCAGCGTGACCCGATTGCCGGCCACGGCCTCGACGGTGCCGGAGAGCGAGAGCCGCTCGGCGATCGAGACCTGAGCATGAGCCGGCGCGGCGGCCGCTGCGGCGATGGCCACCGCGGCAGCGAGCATGGCGGGGTGGTTCACGCCGGTCCCTCGACGTCACGTTGGGCGGAACGGCCTACGGCGCGGGAGTCTCGCGGGGCTTGGCTGCTCCCTCCGCCTCGGCCGCGGCGCGGGCGGCCTGCTCCGACTGCTGGACCAGGTCTTCGGAGAGCATCGCCGGCTTGGGCGGGCCGCTCGGGGCGCCGCCGCAGCCTCCGCCGAGGACGACGAGCGAGGCGAGCGCCACGGACCGTGTGCCGGTGCGGATCAGCAGAAACGCAGACATAACCAACTCCCCCCGAGAGTGTCGCCAACGTGCGACGATCGCCGTCAGAGATCGCCGGCCGCGAACGCCTGCCCGTCGTTGCGGCGGCAGGCCCGCTCGAACACGACCGGATCGACGCCATAACTCACCCAGCGAGTCGAGCCGTCGCCCATGACGAAGCATACGCCGCTGGAGTGCGAGGA
>CAIKWU010000511.1 GCA_903831155.1 uncultured Planctomycetaceae bacterium
ATCGGCCGCCCGGATGATGCCCGTCGCGAGTGCCAAGGCCACACCCACGATGCCGAAAGCAGTACGACTCATGAACGTCATCTCGGTCCTCGCATCGCCGATGCCGCCCAATGTGGCCCGCTGACAGCGTACCGCCATCACCCTCCCGGGTGACGCCCGTGATTGCGGATCCATGCACCATGCCCTAGGCTGCGGCGGGAACGCGGATCTGCGCACGGGGCCGCCGATGAGCACGCAACGAACCAGCCCTCGGCGACGTCCGACTCCATCCCTGTCCTGGTGCTCCGCGCTGTGCGTGGCGGGCTGCCTGGCGGCGCATGGGGCGGAACCCGTCGTCCCGGCAGCCGGCGACGGGGGGCCGGTTCCACCCCCGCCCGCGAGCGTGTCGCGGCCGAAAGGCCGTCGGCCGCCGAAGTCGGAGCAGGCGTGGAGCCCCGAAACCTGGGGCGTGGGCGCCTACATCTGGTCGTCCACGACGGCCGACAAGCAGACGTGCCGATTGTGGCGATCGTTCGACGTCCCCCGGGGGGCCACGGTGACGAAGGCAAGCCTCCGGGTGCTCGCCGACAACGGCTTCGTGGTGCTGCTCGACGGCCGGGAACTCGGCATGGGCAGCGACTACTACTACATGACCAAATACGACATCGGCGAGGTGCTCTCCCCGGGAAGGCACGTGATCGCGATTCGGGCGTTCAACGAGTCGCACCAGGCGGGGGTCGTCGCCGGCCTGCACGTCGATCTGGCGGATGGCGGTCCGATCGTGGTCGTCTCCGACACGGCGTGGCGGGTGGTGCCCGAGACCGAATCCGGCTGGGAGAGGCGGCAGGACGCGCCGGCGGCCTGGGGCAACGCCGTGGAGGTGGCGGCCTTCGGCGCTCCGCCATGGATCGACCCGCCCCTGCGGCTCAACGAGCTGGTGATCCACCCGCCGGAGCAGCCGGCCTTCTGGAAGCAGGGCTGGTTCCAGGCGGCCGTGGCGATCGGCGGCGGAGTCGCAGCGCTGGCAAGCCTGGTGCTCGCCACGCGGCTCGTGGCGGAGTCGCGGGCCCGGGAGTTGCTCGACCGCGAACGGGCCCGCATCGCCCGCGACATCCACGACGAGATGGGGGCGGGGCTCACCCAGCTCGTGCTCGAGGGTGAGGTGGCCCGCACGGAACTGCCGGCTGGCTCCGCCGCTCGTGTGCATCTCGAGTCGCTCTGCGACCGGGCCCGGTCGCTCGCCGGCGCGATGGATGAGCTCGTCTGGGCGGTCAACTCGCAGCGCGACACGCTCCGCGACTTCGTGGCCTACACCAGCAAGTACATCCGTCGCTTCCTGGAGGCGACGCCGATCCGCTGCCGGCTCGACGTGGCCGACGACCTGCCCGACATGGCCTGCGATCTGCCCGTCCGCCGCAACCTCCTGCTCGCCGTGAAGGAGGCGGTGAACAACGCCGTGAAGTACTCGGCCGCGCAGCAACTCTGCTTCCGCGTGGAACGCCGGCCGCCGATGCTCGTGGTGGTCGTGGAGGACGACGGCCGCGGCTTCGATCTCGACAAGGCGAAGGCGACGGGAAACGGGCTGGCGAACCTCATGGCACGGATGCGCGACATCGGCGGCGCCTGCCGGATCACGACCGCCGCGGGAGCGGGCTGCCGGGTGGAACTCGAGCTCCCGCTCGCCCGTTTCGCCAGGCGGGCCGGCCCTTCCGACGGCGGTGCCGACCTGCTCGCCAACGGCCGCAGGGCACCGACGACCGCCCCCGTTTCTCCCCAGGAGCTTCCCGCGTCATGAACGCCACCCCAACCGCCGCCGGCGCCCCGGGAACCAAGCCTCCCTACCGGGTGGCGCTCGTCGAGGATCAGCCGGATACCCGCGAGAGTTGGCGACGGCTCGTCTCCGCCCTGCCCGACTTCGCCTGCGTCTGCGCGTGCGCCTCCGGGGAGGAGGCGCTGCGGATGATTCCGATCGCCAAGCCCGACGTGATCCTCATGGACGTGTTCCTGCCGAGGATGTCGGGTGTGGAGTGCACCGCCCGTCTCAAGGCGGCCCATCCGAATCTCCTGATCGTGATGCTCACCGCCTGCGACGAGGATGAAATCCTGTTTCTCGCCCTGGAGTCGGGGGCC
>CAIKWU010000512.1 GCA_903831155.1 uncultured Planctomycetaceae bacterium
CAGGACTAAAAAGGCGACCAGACCAACCGCGACACCCCCACGGAATCAGGGGAGATCGAAACTACCCAGCGCTATCGTTTTCGACCGCCCCGCGCTGTCGTTTTCAACCGCCGTCAACAGTTGCTGATCTGGCGTTGGGCACCGTTAGCAACGTGGGGAACACGACGTACACGGCGGGGGTGCAGTCGGAGAGCTACTTCCCTGCGGGGTTCAATCCGTACACGGCGTTCAAGAACTTCTCGAGCCAGGGTCTCGTGCATACGGCAGGTACGACGCTGGTGGTGCCGAGCAGCTTCGTGATGAAGGCATTGACGGACCGGGCGGACAAGATGCGGGTCGAGGGGGTGCTTCAGTCTCGGGACGAGAATGGGACTCCGCAGAGCTTCACGATCAACAAGGGCGGTGTGGAGGTTGCGGCAGGTGGCTCGTTCACAGTGGACTCCTACTACGATCTTAGTGTGCAGTCGAACTCCGGCGTGAGCGGCGGGACGCTATCGATCGGTGATGCGTTCACGATTGGCGCGACGAACAAGCCGACGGTGTTCACGCAGCTTGGCGGTGTGGTGAGCACGGGCACGTATTACCCGAACTCGGGCTATGGACTGGTCACGATTCAGAATGCATCACGTTACGATCAATCTGCTGGGACGTTGCGGACGGGTAATTCGATCTCTCTTACAGGCGCGTCGCGTTATGAGCAGAGCGGCGGCACGCTTGAGGTGAACGGTGCGGGCGACCTAACACTCTCGGGCGGTTCGCGGTACGTGCTCGCTGGCGGTGCAGCGACGATCACGGACGAGTTGATCGTGAGCGGCGCGGGTGATGTGTATCAGCAGAGCGGCGGTGTCATGAGCGTATCTGACATCCGCGGCCGGAGTGCTGGCCGCCTGGAGGTGACGGGGGGCGTTCTGAACGTCGGTCATCGGTTCGATCTTGCGGCGAGTGCGACGTTGGACTTCGGAAGTGGGACGGCGACGATGAGCATCGCGAATAACGCGGTTGCTGATCTGGCGTTGGGCACCGTTAGCAACGTGGGGAACACGACGTACACGGCGGGGGTGCAGTCGGAGAGCTACTTCCCTGCGGGGTTCAATCCGTACACGGCGTTCAAGAGCTTCTCGAGTCAGGGGCTCGTGCACTCGACAAATACGCGCATTGTGGTGCCATCATCTTATTCCGGGCAGGCGCAGCGGCTCGTCGCACAGTCGGTCGAAGTGCGCGGCACACTGGGTATTCAAGCTGGGGGGGCGATCACGTCCTCGGCTGACGTGACGGTTGCGGGTGGGCGACTCACTGGAGGCGGTACGGTTTCTGCAGTCTCCGTCATCAACTCAGGTGTGATTGCCCCGGGCTTCTCTCCCGGTAAGTTAACCATGAACTCCGCGTTCACGCAGACTGCGGCCGGCCGGCTCAGCCTCGAAGTAGAGGGCACCAGTCGTGGGACGACGTATGACTGGGTGGCGGTGAGTGGCGCTACGACGCTCGGTGGATCTCTCTACGTTTCATCTACGACACACCCACGGCTTCCCATAGGCACCACGTTCGATGTGCTCACGTCCTCCGCGGTCACAGGTACGTTTTCGGACTTCACTGATGAGACCTACCTCGGCCTCCGATGGAGTGTCGTAGGAGGCAACACGCTCAGGCTGACAACATCAGCCGACGGCAGTGGCGATTTTGTTCTAGACGTGCGCAGCGGCATTCAGACGCAGGCCGACGTGGGGCGGCCCCGGATCGCGGCGGCGAAGTCAGTTGTGAAGACTGGTGCCGGGACGCTGGTCTTCTCTGCGTCGAACACCTATCAGGGCCAGACGACCATCCGCGAAGGAGTGCTGGAGTTGGCCACGGGCCATGGGCTAACCAATAGCCAGATTCAGGTCGACCCGAATACGGCGTTGCGACTGTCTCCGGGAGTCGAAGCCACGGTCGCTGCGGTCAGCGGCAACGGGGCGCTGGACGTAAGTTCGGGACGCCTTAATGTCATCACGGGGATTACCGAGCAAAGCGTCGTCGCGATGCTTGCTGCCGGCCGAAATGGTGGCGACTGGAACGGCGCCGCAGGTGTCATTTCATCTGCCGTCGCTGCTGAGGTCGCGGCAGGGAAATTGAGGACTGTTGGGTGGATGCAGTCCGACAGCGGCGGGTTCTCGTTTGCCTATGCGGCCCCAGGCGACACGAACCTCGATTGGGTGATCGATGTTCTTGACGTCGCAAACCTACTGTCGTCCGGTAAGTTTGAAACTGGTATGCATGCGATGTGGAGTGAGGGCGACTTCAACTACGACGGGGTCCTCGATGTGCTGGACATCGCGGACTTTTCAGCTACGTCGCTCTACGGGGCAGCGAACTACAACGCGCCAGCCATGACGGTCATGGCCGTGCCCGAGCCTGCTGGCCTAGGCCTGGCAGTGTGCGGAGTCGGCGGCTTACTGATCGCGGCTGGCCGGTACCGCGGCGGTCGTATTCGAGCGTAGCGGCATCTTTGCAGGGAACGCCACGCCCGCGCGGGAATGATCCAATGGTCACCATTCAGGAACTCCCGCATGGTGGCGGTTGGATCATCGGCGGCGGGGCCTGGGCGGCGAAAGATTTCGTCGCTGAACTGCCGCTCTGGGCGTCTGAATACCTGTTCCGTTTCCGGCTTTGCGAGCGGACCGCCTTCGTTCTAAACTTTGGACATGGCCACCGCGTTTGAAAAATC
>CAIKWU010000513.1 GCA_903831155.1 uncultured Planctomycetaceae bacterium
CCAAGCCCCAGGCAAGGCTGGCGGCAAGCATGAGTGCTTGGATGATTTTTGACATGCGGTTTCGTGGGGTTTGGCAAGGATAGCGCTCGCCCGGTCAATGGCGGTTCAATGATAGCCCGGTCACTGGCACTTTCTCAAAGGTCTTCCGGCCGATGAGCGACTCGTGAGCCTCGGAGGGAGCGGTCCGGGCGTCCGGAGTGGGTTTCTCGAAGCGCCCCGCACCCGCTTCGGTGGCGTTTTTGTCTCGTCGGCGCGGACCACATTCCAGTTCGCAGTTTCCCGACATGCGTGGGGCGCGTCCGGCACCGCTCAGAGGCTGTGAATGTCGATCGCCGGCAACTCGTCAGGTGACCCCTGAATGACGTCGCGGTCGTCATGGATCTGCACGAGCGTGCCTTCGTCGGTGGGTGGGCCCCTGGCGGGTGCGAGCGGCGGGCACTCGAGTGGAAACTCCTCGCCCACCCGCTCCATCAGTTTCGCCCACGCGATCCGCGAGGTGTCGTGTGAGTGCGGCTTGTGATGCGCGTCGCAACAGCCTCCCGGGGGAGGCGGCCGCCACCGGGAAGCCGAACGCCGTCAGGCGTACGGCTGCCCTCCGCCGGACTCGACCCCTATCGCTCACGCGATTGGGCTTCCTCATATGGAATAGGCGGACCGTCGATCAGGAGATGCCGAGCACGTCTCGCATCGAGTAGAGACCGGCCGGCTTGCCCACGAGAAACGCCGCGGCGGCGAGGGCCCCGCGGGCGTAGCAGTCGCGGCTGGTGGCCCGCACGTTCAGCGAGAACGATTCGCCCTCCATGCCGAAGAGGATCGTGTGCTCGCCCGGGTTGTCGCCGGCGCGGACCGCGTGGTAGCCGATCTCGTCGGCCGGCCGGGCGCCGGGCCGGCCCTCGCGGCCATGGGCCGACCGCGTCTGCCCCATCGCCTGCTGAACGATCGAGCCGAACTTCAGCGCCGTGCCGCTCGGCGAATCCTCCTTGTGGCGGTGGTGGCACTCGATGATCTCCACGTCGGTCCGCCCGCCGACGCGGGAGAGGAGCGTGCCCGCGCGGCCCACGAGGTCCATGGCGATGTTCACGGCGAGGCTCATGCTCGGCGACTGGAGGATCGGGATCGTCTTCGCGGCCTCGGCGATCGCATGCCGCTCGGGATCCTCGAGGCCGGTCGTGGCCACGACGAGCGGCACCCGCTTCGCCACGCAGGTGGCCACGATCCCGCGGACCGCCTCGGGCAGGGAAAAGTCGATCACCACGTCGGCCGGGCAGTCCCAGGCCGATGCGATCACCACGCCCGACGCGGGCAGGCCCGCGAGCGAGCCGGCGTCTTCGTCGGCACGGGGATGGCCGGGCCTCTCGATGGCGGCGACGAGCTTCCAGGGCGTGGTGTCGGCCGCGGCGCAGGCCGTGACGCGGCACCCCATGCGGCCGGCGGCACCGTGGACGACGAGGCGAAGGGGAGCGGCGGCCATGGGAGTCCTCCGACAGGGAGCGAGAAGGATAGCGGCGTCGCCCGGCGGCACGCCGTTCAGGAGTAGAGGTCGATCGCCTGCACGATCTCGTCGAGCCTGTTGCCCACGCTCACGGCGCGGTTGGCGTAGTTCGCCCGGCTCACGCCCCGACTGCCGAGGACCTCGTCGAAGAGCTTCTGGTCGGTGGTGTGGTAGGCCACGGTGGCGGTCGGATCCTTGAGCTGGTGCCCGGTGAGGATGCACACCACCCGCTCGTCGCGGCCGATCACGCCCTCCGCCACGAGCTGCTTCGCCCCGGCCACGCTCGCGGCGCTCGCCGGCTCGCAGCCGAGCCCACCGGCGCCCACCTGGGCCTTGGCGTCGAGGATCTCCTGCTCGCTCACCTCGCGGACCACCCCGTCGCAGACTTCCAGCGCCCGCAGGCACTTGTTGAGGTTCACCGGCCGGTTGATCTCGATGGCGCTGGCGATCGTGTGGGCCCGCTTGTGGTCGCGGTCGAGCTCGTCGTAGTAGTGGCAGGCGGGGGCGAGGTCGGCCCGGCCGCCGTCCCAGCGCAGGCCCCGCTTGTGATAGAGCTCGTAGAGGGTGTTGGCACCGGCGGCGTTGATGATCGCCAGCCGGGGAATGCGGTCGATGAGGCCGAGCTTCCGCAGCTCCGCGAAGGCCTTGCCGAAG
>CAIKWU010000514.1 GCA_903831155.1 uncultured Planctomycetaceae bacterium
GGCATCCGCTCACTCGGATGCCGCCGGCGCTTCGCCATCCTGGCTGCGCTTGGCGGCATACGCCGGCTCTCCGGGCATGGGCAATCCCTCGCGGAGATCGCGGTGGTGAAAGCCGACCGGCCGAGGGGAACAGGTCCCCTCGGCCGGTGGTGGTGATCCGCTCGCGTCAGCCGAGGGCTCAGGCGGCGACGGCCGGCTTCTTGATGAAGCCGACGATCAGCGGCAGCAGCGCGCCCACGATCGCCGACAGGACGCCCGTGCCGGCGTAGTTGGTGTCGCCGCCACCGACAAGGCCCGCGATCGCCGGGACGAGCATCGGCAGCACCTTCCCGCCGAGGCCGCCGCCCACGGCGCCGAGCACCGTGTTGAGCATCGGGCCGAGATTCCTGTTCTTGAGCAGCGCGCCGACGATGTTGCCGCCGGCGCCGCCGGCGATGAGGCTCACGATCCAGCTGATGATCTGGGGGTCCATGGTTGTTGGCTTTCCTGAAAGAGTTCTCACGTCGTCCGGGCCCTCCGCCGGCCCCGGCTTCACAAGATGAGTTGCCGCGAGGGCGAGAACTGTCACACGGTTTCTGGCAGGAATCGCGGCAGGAGTCCGCTGCCGGGCCGGTCGTGCGGTTCGCGCCGATCGTGCGGGCGACCCGGCCTCGTCGGCGTCGCTGCCCGTTTCGTCCCTGCCCATGCCCGATTCGTCCCTTTTTCTGGCTTTTCTGTGGTTTCCAGCGGATCGGCGCGTAGGCTGCCGGGAGAGTGATGCAGTCCTGACCGTACCAGTCACCAGCCTGCCCGCAGAGGTTTTGAAATGTTCGTCCTTCGACATCTCGCCGTCGTTGCCATCTGTTTCCTCGCCGCGTCGCTTCGAGTGGCCGAGGCAACCACGCTCGTCACAAACGGCGGCTTCGAAGCCCAGGCTTTTATGCAGACGAATCCCTCGGGGAACCAGTACCGGTACGTGCCGAGCGACCTGTACCCCATCACGGGCTGGACATTCACGTCCACCGGAAACGGCGAGAACAGCTACCTGGTCGCGGCTGGGCCCAACTACGGTAACGTGCCCGAAGGAGACTATGCACTCCGGCTCAGCATCGGCGATTCCATCTCGCAGGCGATCGTGCCTCCCGCGCCGGGGGTCTATTCGGTTTCGATCGCGACGCAGAACTGGCAGGTGAGCTACAGCGACCTGCTGATGACGATCGGCGGAACGGGTGTCGTGATCCCGATCGGCACCAGCGGCACGACCCAGTTCACCACGTCCTTGTCGGGTTCCACGACACTCGCGATCGACTGGCTGGCGATGTCCGGCCAGGAAGCCGATGCCCAGGCGGAGGATTTCAACGGCCACGGCGTGTATGTCGACGCGATTAGTGTCACCGCCGTCCCTGAGCCCTCGCTGGGCGTCGTCGGCCTCGGCGGCGGGGCCGCATTGGCGGCGATCGGCCGGCGGTGCCGCGGCCGGAGCCGTCTTCGGTAGGGCCGAACCCCGCGACGTCGCGGGCGGGCGTGTGGGCGGGTAGAGTCGCGGGATTCATGAGCACCCGCGCATTCCCGCCGATCGAGCCGCCGCCGCGGCCGCTCCCTGCGCCGCTCGCCGACGAGCCAGCCCGCTTCACCGCACGGACGCTCGAGGGCCTCGAGGGGATCCTGGCCCGGGAACTGGGGGCGATAGGGGCCCGCGACCTGCGGCTCGGCCGGCGGACGATCGAGTTCTCTGCCGAACCTGGCCGTGAGCGCGAGACCCTCTATCGGGCCGTGCTCGAGTGCCGGGCGGCGATCCGCGTGCTCGAGCCGCTCGGCAGGTTCGTGGTCGACTCGCCCGACAGCCTCTACCGGGCGATGCAGGAGGTGGACTGGACCGAGCAGCTCAAGGTGTCCGACTCGCTCCGCGTCGATACGGCGATCCACGACACGTTCCTGACGCACTCGCTCTACGCGGCGCAGATCGTCAAGGATGCCGTCGTGGATCAGCTGCGGACGCCGAGTGGTCGTCGTCCGAACGTGCAACTCCGGGGCGCGACCCTGCGGATCGCCCTGCACCTCGTGGGAAACGTGGCGACGGTGTTTCGCGACGCGGCCGGCCGGTCGCTTCACCAGCGGGGCTGGCGGATGGGCGAGGTCGAGGCGCCGCTGTCAGAGGTGCTGGCGGCGGGCATTCTCGGCACCACGGGCTGGTGGCAGCCGGGCGAGGCCGGAGGCTCGACCAGCGGTGAGCCGCTCCTCGACCCGATGTGCGGCTCGGGCACGCTGGTGATCGAGGGCGCGACGATCGCCGCGGGCATGGCGCCCGGCCTCTGGCGGGCGCGGCGGAAGGCGCACGGCTTCTTTCGGTTTCGCGACTGCGATGCGACCCTCGCCAGCCGGCTCGTGGCGGACCTCGAATCACGGGTTCGTGACTTGTCCGCCGCCTCCTTCTTCGCCAGCGACCTCGACCCCAAGGCGGTCGAAGCGGCGCGGGCCTGTGCGGAAGCGGCCGGCGTCGGGGCGACGGTTGCGATCGACCCGAAGCACTTCGAAGACGTGGTTCCGCCGTCGGCCGCCGGCCTGATCGTCACGAACCCGCCCTACGGTGAGCGGCTACCGCTCCCGCGGGCCGGGGCTCTCTTTCGGCGGCTCGGCGACTGGCTGGTGCAGCGGTGCGGCGGTTGGCGGGCCGCGATCCTGGCGGCCGACACGCCCGCGCTTTCGCACCTCGGCCTCCGCCCGAGCCACCGCATCCCGCTGATGAACGGCCCGATCCCCTGCAAACTCCTCGAACTCGAGATCCGGGAGAGAACCACGAACTCTCCCCCTTCTCCCCAGGTCGAAGGCCGGGACTCCGTCTCTCCCGCGGTCGCTCCCTTCCCCTCGGACGCCGCCAGCCAGGATCGGGGCGAGGATGCCGAGCCTTCGAGATTTCGCCACGCAGGCGACGGAAGCGGCCAGCCGCGTGGCGGCGAAAGATCGCGGCGAGGCGACTCGTCCCGTCCTGGCGCCGACGGCGCACATGATCCCGCGACCCATGCGCCCAGTTCCGGCCGGCCGCGCGCCCGCACGACCGCCGACCAGATCGGCGACTTCCGCCGCCGGCTCGCCAAGCGGTTCAAGCATCTGGCGAAGTGGGCCCGGCGTCAGGAGATCGAGGCGTTTCGCGTGTACGACCGCGACATCCCGGAGATCCCGCTGGCGATCGACTGGTACGCCGGCTGGCTCCACGCGGCGGAGTATGACCGGCCGCACGAGCGGACCGAGATCGAGCACGAGGTCTGGCTCGACCGGATGATCGAGGCGGCGGCAGCGGAGCTGGGTGTGCCGCCGGACCGGACGTTTCTCAAGGCGCGGCGGCGGCAGCGGGGCGGCGCCCAGTACGACAAGGTGGACGAGCGGAAGGCCCTGGTGACGGTCCGGGAGGGCGGCCTGTCCTTCGAGTGCAACCTCTCCGACTACGTCGACACCGGGCTCTTCCTCGATCACCGGACCACGCGATCGCTCGTCCGCGACGAGGCGGCCGGCAAGCGGTTTCTGAATCTCTTCAGCTACACCGGCAGTTTCTCGGTCTACGCCGCCGCCGGTGGCGCGACGGAGACCACGAGCGTGGACCTGTCGAACACGTATCTGGAGTGGACGCGGACGAACCTCGCCCGCAACGGCTTCAAAGACGCCGGCCGCCACCGCGTCGTACGGGATGAGTCGCGGGCGTTCCTCGAGCACCGGGCGCGGCGCGGCGAGCCGCCGTTCGATCTGGTCGTCGTCGATCCGCCCACGTTCTCGCGGTCGGCGAAGAGCGAGGCTCCGTGGGACGTGCAGCAGGACCACGCGGACCTCCTCGACCTCGTGGCCCGCAACCTCGCGCCCGGCGGCGTGGTCTACTTTTCCACGAACTTTCGTCGTTTTCGTCTCTCGACGGAGCGGGTCGAGCCGCACTTCTCGATCCGCGAGATCACGAACCGCACGATTCCGGAGGATTTCCGGAACGAACGGGTTCATCGTGCGTGGCGGCTGGTCGCGAAGTCCCCGGTTTGACGCGGTTTTGCCGCGATTCCTACATTCATGCCCATGAACCCTTGGATCCGGACTGCGTGGCTGGTGGCGGGCATGGTCGTGGCGACCGGCTGCCGGCCGGCCGATCCGACCCTCGTGAAGGTCGTCTCGAGCCTGCCGCGGACCGGCAGTGCCAAGCAGCAGTCCGACACGATCGTTCGCGGGATCCGGATGGCGATCGAGGAGGCCGGGGGCCGGATCGGACCGTTTCGCGTGGAATACCTCGACCTCGACGACTCGACGGCCGCGGCCGGCCAGTGGACGAGCGAGGCGGAGGCGGCCAACGCCCGCCGGGCGCTGCAGGATCCGGACGTGATGGCCTACATCGGCACGTTCAACTCCGGCGCGGCGAAGGTGTCGATGCCGATCCTCAATCTCGGCGACCTGCTCATGGTGTCGCCGGCCAACACCGCGGTGGGCCTGACGAAGCCCGGCCTCGGCGCTCCGGGCGAGCCCGAGGTCTACCGGCCCACCGGCCGGTTCAACTACACGCGGGTCGTGCCGGCCGACGATCTCCAGGGGCCGCTCTCGGCCGACTGGGCCAGAAAGCGGGGCGTGAAGACCGTCTACATCCTCGACGACAACGAGGTCTACGGGAAAGGGATCGCCGACCTGTTCGACGAACGGTGTCGGGAGATCGGCATCGAGGTGCTCGGCCACGACTCGATCGACGCCAAGGCGCAGGAGTTCAAGTCGCTGATGGCGAGCGTGAAGGCCACGAACCCCGACCTCGTCTACTTCGGCGGCACGACGCAGAGCAAGGGGGGGCAGCTCGCCAAGGACATGGCGAGCGCCGGCATCAACGGGATCCTCATGGTGCCCGACGGCTGCCGCGAGCAGGTGTTCATCGACTCGGCCGGCGCGGCGAGCCTGGAGGGCCGCTGCTTCGTGACGTTCGGGGGATTGCCGCCGGAGAAGCTCACGGGCAAGGGGCAGGCATTCGTGGAGAAGTACCGCGAGAAGTTCGGGGAGCTGCCCGAGGCCTATGCCGTCTACGGCTACGAGGCGACCTGCGTGGCCCTGCAGGCGATCCGTGAGGCCGGCATCAAGGATCGGCGGGTGATCACCGACCGGGCGCTCGCGATCCGCGACTTCGACGGAGCTCTCGGACGATGGGGCTTCGACGCCAACGGGGACACGACCATGCGGACGCTCACGGTGAGCGTGGTCAGGGACGGGAAGTTCGAGTTCGAGGAGATCCTCGACGCCGCCGCCGGGGAGGACGCCGCTCCCTGAGCCGGCGCACGACGCATGGTCTTCTTCCTGCAGCAGTGCCTGATCGGACTGACCAACGGCGCCCTCGTGGCGCTCGTGGCGCTCGGCTACACGATGGTCTACGGCATCATCCGCCTGATCAACTTCGCCCACGGCGACCTGATCATGCTCGGCGCCTGCCTGGCGCTCACGCTCGTCTCGGCCCTCGGGATGGCCGGCTGGACCGGGGCGGCGACCTGGCTCGGCGTGGCACTCCTGGTGGTGCTCTGTGGCCTGTTCTGCGGTGGCCTCAACGTGGCGGTCGATCGCATCGTCTACCGTCCGCTCCGGACGGCACCGAAGCTCGCGCCGCTCGTTTCGGCCATCGGCGTGTCGTTCGTTTTCATGAACATCGGGCTCTTCTGGCTCGGCCCCTCCGACCGGTCCTTTCCCGAACTGCTCCCGGCCACGAACCTGCTCGCGGGCGAGGGGCTGCAGTTCACGGCCAAGGACCTGCTCGTGATCGTGGTCGTGGTGCCGCTGATGATCGCCCTGTCGCTGCTCGTCAAGTCGACGCGCCTCGGCAAGGCGATGCGGGCGGTTTCGCAGGACCCGACCGCCGCGGCGCTCGTGGGCATCGACGTGGACCGCGTGATCGCCGCCACGTTCTTCGTGGGGGGCTTCCTCGGCGGGGCCGCGAGCGTGATCTATGGCCTGTACATCAACACCATCGGCTTCCAGATGGGGTTCCAGAACGGGCTCTACGCCTTCACCGCCGCCGTGCTCGGCGGCATCGGCAGCATTCCGGGGGCGGTGGTGGGGGGACTCGTGATCGGCCTGGTCAGGGCCCTCTCGAGCGCCTACGTGGGTGAGCGGTGGACGGGCGCGATCGTGTTCGCCATCCTGATCGTGATCCTGGTGTTTCGGCCCGACGGCCTGCTCGGCCGAGGCGCGAAGGAGAAGGTGTGAGCATGTCGCGGGTTACAAGCGGCACCGCCGACGCGGCCTCCTCCCGGGATCGTCTCGTCGCCTTCGTGCGCGAGCGCTGGGATCTCGTGGCCCTGGCGGTGCTCGCCATCGCGCCGCTGGTGGTGCCGGCCCTCGGCGGAGCGCTGGGCGGCCAGGTGACCACGCTCTTCATCTACTGCATCCTGGCGCTCGGCCTGAACGTGATGGTGGGGTACACGGGCCTGGTGCATCTCGGCATCGCGGCCTTCTTTGGGATCGGCGCCTACCTGTTCGCCATCCTCACGGTGCCGATGTATCCGTTCCAGATGCGGTTCGTGACGGCGGCAGCGGTGAGCGCGCTGGCGACCGCGGGAATCGGCCTCGCACTCGGCGCCCCGACCCTCCGGCTGCGGGGCGACTACCTGGCGATCGTCACGCTCGGGTTCGGCGAGGTGGTGAAGGTCACGCTCCGTAACCTCGAGCAGATCACCGGGGGCATGAAGGGCCTCAATCCGGTGCCGCCTCCCGGGGCAGGCCTGAAGATCGGCGGCACCGATCTCGGGCTCGCGTTCGCGATCGATCCGCGGTGGTTCTACTACCTGGCGCTGCTCGTGCTCGCGGGCGTGGTGATCGCCATGCGAAGGCTGGAGGGCTCGCGGCTGGGCCGGGCCTGGGTGGCCGTCCGCGAGGATGAACTCGCCGCGGAGGCGATGGGCGTGTCGGCGACCCGCGTGAAGCTCTCGGCGTTCGCGATGTCTTCGGCCGTCGCCGGTCTCGCCGGCTGTCTCTACGCGGCGAGCCTCTCGACGACCGCCGACCCCAACGCGTACGACTTCAACCGCTCGATCATGGTGCTCTGCGCGGTGATCCTCGGCGGGCTCGGGAGCATCCCCGGCACGCTGCTTGGCGTGGCCCTCCTCGTGGGCTTCGACACCGTGCTCGCCCCCTGGGCCGACTCCGCGATCCAGCAGTGGAACATCAATCCTTCGGGTTCGAGCCTGCTCTCCTTCAGCGGCTGGAGGCTGGCGATCTTCGGTCTGGCCCTGATCCTCGTGATGCGATACCGGCCGGAGGGGCTTGTGCCCTCCCGGCGCATGGCGGCGGAACTCCACGAGGCGCAACCATGAGCACGACAGCGGGCGGCTCCTCCGGTGGCGGTGACTCGCGGATGATCGCCGCGCAGCCGCTGCTCGACGTCGATCGGCTGACGGTCCGGTTCGGCGGGCTGGTGGCGGTGTCGGACCTCGACCTCGAGGTGTCGCAGGGGACCGTGGTCTCGGTGATCGGGCCGAACGGGGCCGGCAAGACGACCGCCTTCAACTGCATCAGCGGCATCTACTCGCCGACGGCGGGCACCGTGCGGTTCCACGGGCGACGACTCGAGCGGGCGTTCGCGCCGCGGGTCTTCTGGTCGGCGCTCGGGCTCGGCGTGCTCACGGGCCTGTTCTTCGCGCTGGCGGCCGTCGACGTCGATCGCCTGTGGGCCGCGGTGGTGAAGCGGGGCATGATCACGGGTGAGCCGTTCACCGTGGCCGGAGCCCTCGACCGGATTCGCGGCTACTTCCGGGCCGAGCTCGCGATCGACCAGATGGCAGGCAAGTGGAGGGTGGTCAGTGCGGACGGCACGGACGTGCTGGCGATCAAGCGCGACCTCGAGGAGGCCAAGGCCGTGCGCAAC
>CAIKWU010000515.1 GCA_903831155.1 uncultured Planctomycetaceae bacterium
ACGATTTTTTCCTGTCACCCGCCTGGCCCCTGTGCACGCCGCGTAGACTCCCGCCTATCGCCCGGAAGGTCGGGGGCATCAAGCGGAAAGGGGCAGGAGGGGGAGAGATATGATTCGCAGCATCATCGCGGTCTCTTGCGTGATCGTGGCGATCGCCGGATCCGCATCGCAGGCCGCCGACCTCTACTGGAATGGCCTGGCAGCGTCGGGTTCTGCAGGCGGAGGTTCGGGTGCGTGGAGCACGACCGCCCAGACCTGGGAAACCGTCGAGACCGGTGGCGTGCCGACCGTGTGGACCGACGGCGACAACGGCTTCCTCGGCGGGACGGCCGGCACGCTCGATGTGCAGTCGGCCCTCGCCGCCGCGACGATCACGGCCAGCACGAGCGGCTACACGATCCTCTCGACGAACGACAGCGCACTTGCCGTGTCGCGGATCGACATCTCGTCCTTGGGCGCGAATGGTCAACTCAACGTCGGCGTGCGGCTCACGGGCACCGGGCCCCTCTCGCTCGCCGGCGCCGGTGACACGACCTCGACCGGCGGCAACAACGCCAACCTCGGCATCCGGCTCACGAACGCCGCCAACGACTTCGTCGGCGACGTGACGATCACCAACCGGCTGGTCTCATACACGAGTGACAATGCCTTCGGCAACGCAGCAAACGCCATCGTGATGGACGGCGGCGGCCTGCTCGACAACAACACCAGCGTGAATCTCACCCGGGCGATCCAGGTTGGTGCCGGCGGTGGCTTCATCCGACTCTGGAATGCGAGCACGCCCACGTGGAGCGGCCCGCTGTCGGGGACCGGCACCGTAACCCGCACCGACATGGGGGTGCTGACTCTCGCCGGCGACGTGTCAGGCTACGCGGGCACGTACACGCAGACGGGGTATTCGATGGTCGCCACGCGGATCACGGGCGGGGGCTCGCTGGGCGGCAATTGGACCGCCACGAGCGGCACCATCACCCTCGACGGTGTGACCGACCAGGCGATGGCCGGGGTGCTCGCCGGCACCTTCCGCAAGTCGGGGAGCGCCCGCCTCGTGCTCTCGGCCGGCACTGTGGGAGGCAATTGGTTGATCGACGGCGGTTCCGGCATCACTGTCGATGGCCTGAACGATCAGGTGATGACCGGTTTCGTAAGCGGCTCGGGTGCGTTGACGAAGCTCGGCTCTGGCACCCTCACGATGACGGCACGGAGCACGACATCCGGACCGATCGCCGTTGACGGAGGAACTCTCCGCCTCAACGACGGCCGCTCGATGTCGGGGCCGATCACGGTCGCGTCGGGCGCGACGCTCGCCATCGAGAGCAGCGGCAACGGCGGCTACTACCAGCCCGCCTCGCTGGACCTCACGGACGCGTCGGTCACGAGCGTCGTGGCCTCCGGCAACCGCTATCACGGCATCTACACGGAGGTGGTGAACGTGCACGGCACGGGCACGTCGACCGTCGCCGCGCCGCTGTTCATGAACAAGACCGGCGATGCGGCCGCGTACACGCTGGCGATCACTGTCGATCCCGTGGCCACCGGATCGGTCAGCGGCCCGATCGCCAACCACCCCGACGTCGGCGGCGGTAGCCTGCAGAAGCTCGGCGGCGGCACGCTCGCCCTCTCCGGCGCGAGCACCTTCTCCGGCAACGTGGCACTTGCGGCCGGCACGATCGCCGTCGCCCGCTCCACCAACAACGCGAATCCGACCGCCACGGCGCTCGGCAACATGACCGTCGCGGGACGGACGATCGACGTCGCGACGGGTGCGACGCTGGTGTTCGTCTCCGCCGACGTGATCGGTCAGTACAACTACAAGACGCCGGTGACGATCGTGGCGGACGGCGGCACCATCACCAGACAGTACACCGCGACCGACTACTTCAACTCGCTTGGCGACGTGGTCCTGCGGAACGCCGCCCACCTGACCAGCGCCGACGGCAAACTGGGCATCGTGCAGTCGTTCGCGCTCAACGGCGGCGTGGCGGTGTCGGGAACGACCGGCAGCTTCATCGACTCGACGGGCACGAGCTTCAACGGGCTGCACCTGGGCACGGTGAGCGGCACCACGCTCTTCGACGTCACGACCACCGGCGACGCGATCGCCGATCTCACGGTGTCGGCCCCCCTCGTGGACAAGGTGCTCGGCGGCGGCGCCGTGCTGGCCAAGGGAGGCGACGGCGTGATGCGAACCACCGTCGCCAACTCCTACAGCGGGGGCACGACGCTTCGGGCCGGCACGCTCGTCACCACCGTCAACGGCGGATTCGGCAGCGGTGCCATAGCCGTCAACGAGCCGGCCACGGGCGGGAGTGCGACCAGCCTGCTCGTCGATGCCGGCGGCGGCACGATCACGATCGGCCAGGCGATCACGGTGGCCAACGAGGGCAGCGGGGTCACCACGATCGGGTCGTCGGCCAACGGGGGGGCCAACTTCGCGTCGTTCACCGGCCCGCTCACGATCGGCAGGGATGTGACGCTGACCTCGGCCGCCGGAGGCGACCGGACCGAGTTCACGGGCGGCATCAGCGGCACAGGCGGCATCACGGTGGCCTCGGCCACCGGCA
>CAIKWU010000516.1 GCA_903831155.1 uncultured Planctomycetaceae bacterium
TCGGTGCCGCTGTTCATCTGCCCCTCGCGGCGGACCGCCCAGGCGATCCCCAGCGTGGGTGCCCATACCCCCGTCAACTGCCCGGCCCCGTCTGGCGGGTATGCGAAATCCGACTACGCAGCCAACGGAGGCGATGCGAATGTGACGACCTTCAGCGTGGGACCACCGCTCGAGTGCCTCCAGAACTACCCCAACTGCGACTGGGACACCAAAGATGTGCCGCTCGTGCCGGGAGTCACCTCTCAGCGAAGCGAGTTCACGCCGGCTCACGTGCCCGACGGCCTGAGCAACACGCTCCTCTTCGCCGAAAAGTACCTGCGGTCCGACCGCTACACGACCGGCAGCGACGGAGCCGACAATGGCGACCTCTACCAGGGCCTCGATTGGGACACCGTCCGCACCACCGCGATCGCCCCACGTCGCGATGAACCCGCCCATCCCGTGAGCGGGGTATCGAACCACTTCGGCGGTCCCCACCAGGTCTCGTTTCCCGCGGCCGCCTGCGATGGCTCCGTCCGCGTGGTGGCGTACGACATCGATCCGACCGTGTGGACGAAGATCGGCAACCGCCGGGACCGATCGGTCGTGCCCTGGAACTGAGCGGTCGCACCGCTGGCGGGACCGGAGTTCCGGGCCCCCTTGAAAATGAACGGCCGTATAGTAAGATACTGGCGTCCACACGGACGTTCGGCCGATCTTCACCTTCAACCACCAAGGACGGCGGCCCAGCCGACCGGCACCCATGACGAAGCGAAAGCCCCAACTCCCCCGGGCCGCCACCAACGAGAAGCCGAAGCGCCGCCGCGTCGCCGCCGCCGTGGCGGCCGTCCGCGGAAACCCGCTGAACCTCCCGCAGAAGTCCGACGAGGATGCCGGCGACGCACCGACCGAGCGGCAGATGGAGATCTATGCCTTCATCCGCGACAAGATCCACTCGCGGGGCTACGGCCCGACCGTCCGTGAGATCGGCCAGGCCTTCAAGATCCGCTCACCCAACGGCGTGGTCTGCCACCTGAAGGCGCTCGAGCGGAAGGGCCTGATCACCCGGGGAAAGAATATGTCCCGGGCGATCGAGCTCGTCAACGAGCCTGCGCACCTGCGGGGCCTGCCCATGGCGGGCTGGGTCGCAGCGGGCACGCTTCGGCCGGCGGAAGAGCAGAGCGAGCGGATCGACTTCGAGTCGCTCTTCAACCGCGACAACCACTTCGTGCTCAAGGTGATGGGCGAATCGATGATCGACGCCCAGATCGCCGACGGCGACTGGGTGATCATCCAGAAGAAGCACACGGCCCATTCGGGCGACATCGTCGTGGCCCAGACGGAAGACGGGGAGGCCACGCTCAAGCAGTGGTTTCCGGAGCGCGACCGCATCCGGCTTCAGCCCGCCAACGCGTCGATGAAGCCGATCTACGTCCGAAACGCCCGAGTGCTGGGCGTACTTGTCGGCGTGGTGCGAAAGACCTGAACGATCATCCGGTCTTGTCGAGCGTGCCGTCGTTGAGCTGGTGCAACTTGTTGTAGAGGGTCTTCAGGCTGATGCCGAGTTCCTCGGCAGTGCGGACCTTGTTTCCTCTGTTCCGCTCCAGCCCCTCGAGGATCGCCCGCATCTCCAACTCGCGAAGGCTCTCGGGCCGGGTCGGGGCCGGGGCTGGCCGCTCGACGGCGGGAGCGGTGGGCCGCAGGCCGCCGAACCGGGCCGGTAGGTGCCCGATCGCCAGCGGAAGCTCGTCGCAGAGCACGAGGGCGTGCTCCACGACGTTGGCGAGTTCGCGAATGTTGCCCGGCCACGCGTGGGCCGCCAGCGCCGCGAGCGTCTCCTCGTTCGCGACGGCGATGCCGGTCGGCGTCTGCGGCCGCGAGCGACGCACGAAGTGATCGACCAGCACCGGGATGTCGTCTTGGCGATCGCGAAGCGGCGGGATCGAGATCTCGAACGTGTTGATCCGGAACAGGAGGTCCTCCCGAAACTCCCCGGATCGGACCATGTCCTCCAGCGAGCGGTGGGTTGCGCAGACCACGCGGACATCGACCGTGATCGGGTGGTTGTCGCCCACCCGGCGAATCTCGCCGCTCTCGAGCGCCCGGAGCAACCGGGACTGCAGCGACTTCGGCAGTTCGCCCACCTCGTCGAGGAAGAGCGTGCCGCCGTCGGCGACCTCGAACAGGCCGGCGCGGTGCTCGTCGGCGCCGGTGAAGGCCCCGCGACGGTGGCCGAAAAGCTCGCTCTCGACGAGGTGCTCCGGGAGCGCGCCGCAGTTCACGGCCACCAGCGGCCCCCCGGCCCGCGGACTCCCCTCGTGGATCGCGCGGGCCACGAGCTCCTTGCCGGTGCCTGTCTCGCCACGCACGAGCACGGTGGCCTCGCTCGCGGCCACCCGCGCGATCAGGCGGCGGACCTGCTCGAGGCAGGGTGACGTGCCGACGAGCTGCGTCGCCCCCTCGACCTGCCGCACCCGCCGCTCCAGGGCCCGTAGCCGGGTCGTCAGCTCGCGCTTCTTTCGCACCCGCTCCAGCACGGCCTGGATGTCGGCCAGCTTGCAGGGCTTCGTGAGATAGTCGAACACCCCCTGCCGGACCGCCGTGACCGCGCTCTCCACCGAAGACTTGCCGGTGATGATCACAGCCTCCGTGTCGGGAGAGGTTTCCCTGACTCGGGCGATCACCTCGAGTCCGCCGACGCCCGGCATGTCGAGATCGACCATCACGCAGTCGTAGGCGGTGCGGTCGAGGGCCGCGAGCGCCGTGCGGCCGTCGGGGCAGACGGTGGCCTCGTGCCCGAGCCTGGGCAGCTCGATCCTCATCAGTTCCTGCAACGAGGCCTCGTCGTCCGCGAACAGGATGCGCATCGGCCGAACAGTGCTCTTCACGTTGGATGATTCCTCGTCGGAGAAGTTCATGTGGGGGGCGGCGTCAGGCGGCGAGCCCCGTGGGCTCGGCCACGCCCACCTGGGCGAGCGGCAGCGTGACGCGGAACGTCGACCCCCTGCCGGTGCCTTCGCTCGTGGCCTGGATGCGGCCGCCGTGGTCGGTCACGATGCGATGGACGATCGAGAGGCCGAGGCCCGTGCCCTGACCCGACTTTCGCCTGGTGAAGAAGGGCTCGAAGAGGTGCTCGAGCACCTCTTCCGACATGCCGCAGCCGTCGTCGGCGAGCGTCAGCACGGCCTCACCCCCGGTCCGCCGCGCGGACACCCGCACGCTCCCCGTCTCATCGATCGAGTCGAGGGCGTTGACCAGGAGGTTGAGCACGACCTGCTTGATCTCCTGGGGATTCACCATGACGAGCACGTCGGGCCCCTCCTCGATCTCGATCCGCCGCCCGGAGAAGCGGCCCACGTGCCGCAGCATCTCCGCCACGTCGGACACGAGGCCCACCAGCGCGGTGGGCTGCCGCCTGACCTCGCCGAGCCGCGAGAAGTCGAGCAGCTTCTCGGTGATCCCCTTGCAGCGAAACGCCTCGCTCTGGATGAGTGCCAGATACCGCCGCGCCACCTCGGTGTCGGCGGCATCCCCCGCCAGCGCGTCGATCCTGCCCTCCAGCGACTCGGCGCACATCGCGATCGAGGCCAGCGGGTTGTTGATCTCGTGCGCCACGCCCGCCGCGAGAAAGCCCACGCTGGCGAGCTGCTCGCCCCGGATCACCTCCCTCGTCCGCTCCTGCACTTGCCGGTCGAGGTCGTCACGGATCTCCTGGAATCGCTCGGTCATGTCGTTGAGGGCCTCGGCGAGCTCCGCCATCTCGTCGTCCGTGTCGAGCCTGATGCGATAGTCGAAGTCGCCCGCCGCCACGCGACGCGACCCGTGGCCGAGCATGCGAAGCGGGCGAAACACCCAGCGGTAGGTGAGCACGGCGATGGCCGTGAGCAGGCCGGCCGCGGCCATCGCGGCGGTCCAGGTGGTGATGATCAGGGTACGGTAGCGCGTCCGTACCTCGCTGGAAAGATCATGCAGCCGCTGCTGGAGGAACGACGGCAGCTCCGCCGTGAGCGCGGCGAGTGCCTCGAGGTGGGGCGCCGCCGCCAGGAGCATGCCGCGGTGCCGCACGGGCGACTCCTCCTCCCCGCCGTCGGCTCCCGATGCCGTGATCGAGTCGATCGTGGCCAGGCAGTCGGAAATCCGCTGGGCCGTGACCGCCTCTCGGGAGCGGTCGGCAAGGCGGATGTCGTCGAGCTCGAACGCGGCGAGTTCCTGGCGATAGGCTTCGAGCGCCGCCTCCGTGGCCCGCAGGCCCGAGAGGAAGGCATCGAACTCCGTCGCATCGGCGGCCAGGACCCGGGCATGTGCCACGCGGAGCAGGCCCACGCACTCGCCGAGTTCGCTCGCCCGGGGCAGTTCCGCCGCCCGGCAGGAGAGCGCCCGCACGAGCCTGCGGTAGGAGTAGATGCCGAGAAAGCTGCTCGCCGACAGCACCACCACCATCACGCCCACGAGCAGGGCGCCCAGCAACAGTTTCTCGCGGATGGCGCGACGGCGAGCCACGTGGATCTCTCCCTGTCGGCACCGGGAAGTCAGGGGCGGGCCCCGCCGGCAGCCTGCGGGGGCTGGGGAGGGTAGCAGCACGCGTCATCGCCAAGAAGGCGAAAAACGGCCGCTAGACGAGGCCCCAACGCTTGCGGAGGAGCCACTCGACCGAAAGGCATCCCGCCATCAGCAGCAGCATGGGCCAGGTATCCCACGGCGACAGCGACCACCGCTCCTCGGATTCGAACGTCGCAGGGCGTGCGGCGATCTCGTCGAAGATGGCCGGAAGGTCCTCGGGCAGCCGCACACCACCGGCGGTCGCCTCGGCGATCTGCCTCATCAGCAGTGGGTTGGCGCGGGGATTCGCCATCTCGAGGTCCTGGCGGAAGACGGTGAATCGCGTGGCTCGCTCCCGCGGCTGCGCCTCCCCCGGTCGCGTGGACCGCACCACGAGCGTCCAGTCGCCGGGCTCAACGGCGGCCTCGATCGTGCCCGCGAAGCCCTCTCCCTGCCGGCCCACGCGCACGGGACGACGGCCGCCGGCGGGATCGACGACGACCGCCTCGAACACCGCCCCGGTGTCGGGGTCTCCATCCGGCCGCGTCAGACCGGTGTCGAACGGCAGCGGCGTGCCCGGCGCGATCCGCCGCTGGGCAAGGCGGACCCAGAGCGTGTCCGCGTCGGGCGCCTCGCGCCGGGCGAGCCAGAGCACGAACTGCCTCCAGAAGCGGCGGTGCTGGTCGACCGCGCCCTGCATGGCCCAGCGCCACGTCGAGTCGGCGGCGAAGGCGAGCACCCGGCCCTCGCCATACTCCCGGCCCACGAGCAGTGGCACGCCGTTCGCAGCCCCGGCGAGCGTCTTCGTCGCGGACCTCAGCCTGCCGATCCGCGAGCCGCCCTCGAGCGGCGGCATCGCCTCCCATGCCGCACGGGTGTCGGCGTCGGTGTCGCCGAGCCGGAGGATCGAGATCCCGCCGAACCGCTGGTCGGGCACGAGGCGGAGCCGGCCCTCGACGTGCAATCCGGGGCGCACCGGCTCCCCGAACGGCTGCCGCGCCAGGCGATCCTCCTCGAAGGGCATCGCGGGCCCGAGCGCCGAGCCGGCCCACCCGCCGGCCTCGAAGGCATGAAAGCCCCCGAGCAGGCCCAGCCCCGCCCCCGCCTCGATGCGACCGAGCATGGCCGCGAGATCCTCCCGTCGCAGGGCGGAGCAATCGAGATCGCCGATGAGAAACACCTCGTGCCTGCCAGCGAGCCGCCTGGAGATGTCGACGGGCCAGCGGTCACGGCGGTTCGAGTCGATCCACTCGAACTCGACCTGGATGTCGGGGCTCGCCGCCAGCACGCGACGAAGGAATCGCTGCTCCACCCGCAGCGCGCCCTCGAGGTAAAGCACCTTCAGTCCGCCGTCCTTGATCTCCACGAACGACGACAGTTCGTTGTTGGCGATCACCGTCTCGCCGTCCTGCGGTTCCACTCGCAGCGTCACCTTGCGCTCGCCGATGGCCTTCGGCGTCCAGTCGAGCCGCACCGACTGCTCCACCTCCTCCGCATCGGGCCGCAGCACGGTCCGCGCCACCTCGGCCGGCGCGCCCGAATCGCCCTCGGCCATCAGGACCACCGCCACCTCGCGGCCGGCCAATCCCTCCATGCGAACGCGGCCGGCCACCTCCAGCAGGTTGCCGAGATAGCCGGTCTCGGCGACCGAGAGGTTGGTCACGGCGGCGTCGCGTCCCTCGCCCTCGCCCCGCTGCTGGCCGAACGTCACGCTCCACACCGGCACTCCGGCGTCGGCGACCCGCCGTGCCGCCGACTGCGGCGAGGCGTCGCGCGGCGCGTAGGCGTGCTGGCCGCCGTCGCTGAGCACGATCACCCCGGCGAGCGTCCGGCCCGCAGCGGAGCGAACCGCGTCTTCGATGGCCGCACCGATGGCGGTCTCGTCGGCCGTCTCGGCAGGCCGCCACGCAGCGGACGGAAATGGGTTGCCGTCGCCGCCCGCCATGGACCGGGCCTCACGATCGAACTGCCATACGGCCAGATCGAACCCCCCCGACTCCACGAGCCGCCGGGCCGCGGGACGGGCGGCATCGAGCGCCTGCACCATCTCTTCCCAGCGGGTGCGGCCCGCGGCGCCGTCGGCGACGGTCATGCTCCGCGACGCGTCGGCGAGCACGAGGACCGTCCCCTCCTGTCGGGCCTTGCTCGTGGCCACCATCGTGGGCCGAAGCATGCACGCGACCAGGGCCAGAAAGGCGGAGAACCTCAGTGCCGACAGCACGAGTCGGCCGCCACGAGAGAGCCTGGACCGGTCGGGTGGCACCAGGATGATCACGGCGAGCAGGCCGGCCGCGGCCGCGGCCACGAAGACCCACGACCAGATCGGGTCCCACTGGAGCGAGATCTCCTCGATCGTCCCCGCGCCCGTCATGCCCGCACCTCGGGTGGCAGGGGTGGCGGACCACCGTCACGGGGCGGCAGCGGCGGTGGGCCCCCGGCGCGAGGCTGCACGGGAGGAGGACCGCCTGGCGAACGCGGCGCCGGAGCCGTGGCGGGGTCACGATCCTCGTCGCTGGCCGGATTGGCCTCCTCGGCGAACGCGACGGCAGCCCCCTGCTCCTCCTCGACACCCTCGCGGGCCGAGTAGAAGCGGTTCGCGACGGCCCAGTCCGCGGCCATGGCAAACGCGGCGAGCACGATCAGCCACGGGAACAACTCCGCACCGATCCGCTCCAGGTTGACGTCGCGAACCAGTTCCGCCTCCGTGCGGGCGAGGCGGTGACCGGGACCGAGCACCGTCGCGAGGGCGTCGCCCGACAACCGCGAAAAGTCGAGCTGCTCCGGCCCGAGGTTCGCGCTGAAGCCCTTCGCTACCCCGCCGTCGTCACCCCCGGCGCGAACCCTGTAGTTCCCGGGCACGCGCGTGTCGGTCACCGTGACGGTGCCGCGGGCAGGGTCGACAGCCGCGGGAAAGTCGTCGCCGGCGGGCGTGCGGACGAAGGCCGAGGCGAGGTCGCGGCGATCGAGGTGCAGCACGGCCGGAGATCCCGTCGCCACGTTCCGGTCGTCCGCGGTGTCGATCGCGTGGACGAGCGACTCGTTCGCCAGGATCACGAACGGCCACGGTTCGAAGCCGGTCGCGAGCGTGTTCCAGGAATCGGCGTCGTCTGCCGACTCCGCCACCGGCGTGGTGAACACCACCACCGTGCCGGCACCGAGGCGGTGTTCCAGCACGGCAGGCAGGCCGTCGCGGTAGGCGGCGACGGGCACCGCGGCCCCGGCGTCGGCATCCGCCTCGGGCCGCACCTCCCAGTGCCGCATCACCGGATAGTCCTGCCACGGCACCGCGTCGCCGACCCTGCGGAACGCGGCGAGGATCGGGTGGTCGAGCGCCGCGGGCGCCAGGCAGTTGCCCTCGCGGCTCCGCCAGACGCGGACGAGGTCGCCGCCGAGCACGCGGCGGGAGGCGGCCGAGTTGAACTTCTCCGCCGCTCCGGCCCGCGGCCCGAGCCAGACGACGAGCCCCCGCCCTCCCGACACCCACCGATCGAGCGCCTCCCAGGTCTGCGTCGGCAGCGGCGGCGGATCGAGCAGGACGATCCCGGCGGCGCCGTCCCACGACGCTGTGCCGAGGGTACCGACGTCGATCACCTCGGGGAGAAACCGTGACTTGCC
Organism: uncultured Planctomycetaceae bacterium; assembly: GCA_903831155.1. GTDB lineage: Bacteria > Planctomycetota > Planctomycetia > Pirellulales > UBA1268 > QWPN01. The sequence continues at coordinate 8,134 of CAIKWU010000516.1, forward strand.
CGCCTTCACCAGCGCCTGCGGCGCCATCGCCTGAACCAGGAAGGCCGCCGTCCGCGCCGTGGGAGCAGCCGCGGCGACGATGACCCGCGTGGCGGCGCCGACCTCGACGGTGAAGTACCGGGCATCGTCGGCTTCGAAATCGTCGGAACCCTCCACGATCACGCGGCCCTGCCGCGTGCCCGGCTCCAGGCCGGAGACCTCGAAGTCGATCGTCGCGGGCGAGGACGGCGTCCACGTCACGGGCTTCACGCCCCGCCGCACGTACTCACCGCCGCGGCCGAGCACCTCGACCGCGACGGACCGCTTCGCCTCGGGGCCGACCCGGTCGGCCGAGACCGTGACCGCCAGCGAGGTGCCGGCGGCGATCCGGTCCGACGAGAGCCCGAGCGACCGGATGGCACAGTTCTCCACCGCCTCGGCCCCGACGTCGATGAACAGCGGCGCGACGTCCCCGGCCTCGCCGGGGGGCTGGGCGGCCGCGTTGTCCCAGGCGCCGTGGGAGCAGTCGGTGAACACGTAGAGTTCCTTGCGGACCTGCGTCGACTCGGCCAGCAGTCGGCGGGCGGCGGCGATCGCGTCGGACAGCGACACCGCCTGCGGCCCCGGCGCGAGCCGATCGACCCGGGCCTCGGCCGCTGCGGCCGGCAGAAACGCCGCGGTGCCGGCCGTCGTGTCGATCACCGCCACGCGGCTCCCGTCCGGCAGTTTCCCGAACAGCGTGCGGGCGAGTTCGGCAGCCCTCGCCAGCCTCGTCTGGTTGGCCTGCCGAAGCGCCATGCGGGGAGCCGTGTCGAAGACGAAGGCCGCCGCCACCGGCGCCTCGCGGTCGCCGATCCAGCCCGCGCCGCGCACGACCGGGCGGGCCAGCGCCACCGCCAGCAGCGCGAGAGCCGCCATCCGCAGTGCCAGCAGCAGCAGGTGACTCAGGCGGAGACGGCGACGATTGGCCAGCGCCCGCTCGCGCAGGAACCGCAGCGCGGGGAACGGATAGGGCACCGGCTTCCGCCGCATCACGAGGTGCAGCACCACCGGAACCGCCACGAGAGACGCTCCGCCGAGCAGCAGCGGCGTGATGAACGACAGGCCCATGGATCAGAACCTGTTGCGGCGGCTGACGAGGTATTCCATCAACGCCCGATCGAACTGCATGCTCGTGTCGAGCGGCACGTAGTCGACGCCGGCCTGCACGCACGTGGCCCGGTACTCCTCGCGAAAGGCCTCGACCGCGGCGACGTAGCCCCGCCGGGCCGCGTCGGCGTCGATGATCATCCGGTCGCCCGCCTCGGGCTCGGTGAGTTCCACCATCCCCTCGAACGGAAACCGCACCTCGGCCTCGTCGAGCACGTGGAACAGGATCACATCGTGGCCCCGGTGCCGGAGCCGGAGCAGCGCGTCGCGAACCGGGGCGGGATCGGCGAGGAGGTCGCTGAACACCATCACCAGGGAGCGATGGCGGAGCATCGCGGCGACCTGCACGAGGCTCCGGGCGATGTCGGTCCTCCCCGAGGGCTTGACCTTCGCGAGCACCGACAGCACCTGGGCGATCTGCGACCGGCGGGAGCGGGCCGGAAGCGAGGCGTGCAGCCGGTCGTCGAACACCATCAGCCCGCAGGGGTCCTGCTGGTGGACCATCAGCCAGCAGAGGGCGGCGGCGAGCGAGATCGAGTAATCGAGCTTCGTGAGCTGCTGGCGATACGTGTAGGCCATCGAGCCGCTGGTGTCGATCACGAGGTAGCCCGTGATGTTGGTCTCGGCCTCGAACTTCTTGACGTAGTGCTTGTCGGTCTTCGCGTAGACCAGCCAGTCGATGTCCTTGGGGTCGTCGCCCGGGGCGTAGCGGCGGTGCTCGCTGAACTCGACGGAGAAGCCCTGGTAGGGGCTGGCGTGGAGCCCCTGCAGAAACCCCCGCACGATGAACTGGGCGCGGAGATCGAGCCGCGCGATCCGCCGCACGACGTCGGGCTTCAGGTACTCCTCGACCGCGCGGGCCATCTTCCGAGCCTCCTCGCGGCGTTTACTTCACGAGCTTCGGAATCTCCGGCTCGGGGATCTCCCGCAGCAGCCGCTCGATGATCGACTCGCTGGTGAGCCCCTCGGCCTGGGCCTGGAAGTTGGTGGCGATCCGATGCCGCAGCACCGGCACGGCCACCCGCCGGATGTCATCGAGCGACACGCTGAAGCGGCCATCCATCGCCGCCACCGCCTTGCCTCCCTGGATGAGAAACTGACCCGCCCGCGGCCCTGCACCCCAGTCGACCAGCTCCGCCACGTACGGGGGCGCCTGCGGGTCCTTGGGCCGCGTCGCCCTCACGAGGCGGGCCACGTACTTGACCACGTACTCGCTCACCGGCACGCCGGCGACGAGCTTCTGGATGTTCGAGATCGCCCGGCCGGAGAGCACCTTGCGGACCTCCGGCTTCTCGGCCCTCGTCGTCGCCATGAGGATCTGCTCCTCCTCGTCGGCGGTCGGATAGCCCACCTTGATGTTGAACATGAAGCGGTCGAGCTGGGCCTCTGGCAGAGGGTAGGTGCCCTCCTGCTCGATCGGGTTCTGGGTGGCGATCGTGAAAAAGGGATCGGGCAGCTGGTAGGTCTCCTGACCCACCGACACCTCCCGCTCCTGCATCGCCTGGAGGAGCGCCGCCTGCGTCTTGGGCGGGGTGCGGTTGATCTCGTCGGCGAGCAGGATGTTGGTGAAGATCGGCCCCTCGACGAAGCGGAACCGGCGGCGGCCCGCATCGTCCTCCTCCAGCACGTTGGTGCCGGTGATGTCCGACGGCATCAGGTCGGGCGTGAACTGCACCCGCTTGAAGCCGACATCGAGGATCCGCGCGAGCGTCGAGACCATCAGCGTCTTGGCGAGGCCGGGGACGCCCTCGAGGAGGCAGTGGCCCCGCGTGAAGATGGCGGCGAAGAGCTGCTCGATCACCTCGTCCTGGCCGACGATCACCTTCTGCAACTCTTCCTGCATCAGCCGCCGATGCTGGGAGAACTCGACGAGGATCTCATCGAGCGTCTTGGGCTTCGAAGCGGTTGACACGCCTGCGATCCTTCCTGCCGGGGTGCGAGCTGGCCGAGCGCGAACCATCAGTATCGGGCACGCCCGCCGTCACGGCAAACGACCGCCCGTGGCGCACGTCCCATCCTGCCCGACCGTCACACCTGTTACGATGCGCCGCGGAGGACGGCCGCGGCGAGCCGCGTCGCACCGCCGCCCTGTCGCGGGTTCCCCACGTGAACTCTTCGTGCCGCCCCCATCCCCGATCCCGATCCTGCCGCACGGGCATGGTCGCCGCCTGCCTGGTGGTCGTCATCGGGGTGCAGGCCGCCCGCTGCCCAGCCCAGCAGCCGGCCCAGCCGATCGGCCCCGCCGACATCCAGCGGGCGATCGACCGCGCCCGCGACTACCTCGTCGGCAAGCAGGGCAACGACGGCTCCTGGGAGGCGATGGGCGCCGCCGACAAGCGGCCGGGGGCGACGGCGCTCGTGATGCTCGCCCTCGCCAACGCCGGGGTGTCGGCCGACCGTCCCGTGATGCGGCGGGGCCTCGACTGGCTGCGGAAGCAGGAGCTCGACGACACCTATTCCGTGTCGCTGCAGACGATGGTGCTGGCCATGCTCTCGCCGGAGGAGGATCGCGCCATCCTCGAGCGGAACGTGGCGTGGCTGGAACAGGCCCAGTTCAGGCAGGGGCCGGGCTCCGGATCCTGGACCTACGCGCAGGCCCGCGGCGCCGGCGCCGGCGACAACTCCAACTCGCAGTACGCCCTGCTCGGCCTCCATGAAGCCGCCCGCGCGGGCGTGCGGGTCCGAGAGGAGACCTGGGTGCGGGCGCAGCAGTACTGGGTGGCCTGCGGCAATCCGGACGGATCCTGGGGCTACACCCTCGGCAACACGGCCGGCACCGGCAGCATGACCTGCGCCGGCATCGCCAGCATCTGGATCACGGCCGAGCACATCGGCCGCCCCGACGCCGCAGCCGACCGCGGCGACATCCTCTGCTGCGGTGGCGGCGCCGCGCCCCGCAACGTCGAGAAGGGGCTCGAGTGGCTCGGCCGCCGCTTCACGGTGCGGCAGAACCCGGGCACCGGCGGCGACACGTGGCTCTACTACTACCTCTACGGCCTCGAACGGGTGGGGCGGTTCACCGCCCGGCGGTACATCGGCGAGCACGACTGGTATCGCGAGGGTGCCACCATGCTCGTGCAGCAGCAGGACCGGCTCACCGGAAAGTTCGTCGCCAACCGGATCGAGGACGCGACCGTGGCCACGAGCTTCGCGCTGCTCTTCCTCGCCAAGGGCCGCAGGCCGGTGCTGGTGGCCAAGAGCCGCCACGACTTCGGCGGCGACTGGAATCGGCATGGCCACGACATCGCCCACCTCGTGGGATACGTCGAGTCGCGGTGGCGGAAGGACTACCCGGCCGGCCTCTCGTGGCACGTGACCGACATGCCCGCGGCGTCGCTCGACGATCTCCGCCAGGCGCCCGTGCTCTGGCTCTCGGGCCGCGACGCGTTCGAACTCGGCCCCGACGCCGGCCGCCGCCTTCGCGAATACGTCGACAACGGCGGCTTCATCTTCGCCGAGGCCTGCTGCCCGAAGAGCCTGGAGTTCGACCGTCGCTTCCGCCAGCTCATCGGGGAGATCTTCCCCGAGCCCGAACACGCCCTGCACCTCCTGCCCCCCGAGCACCCCGCCTGGCACGCCGAGGAGATCGTGCCTCCCGAGCTGCAGCGGCCACTCCTCGGCATCGACTACGGCTGCCGCACGTGCGTCATCTACGCGCCGCCGACCGACCTCGATCCGAACGCCGCCGGTATGCCGAGCCTGTCGTGCCTCTGGGAGCTCGGCGGGCCTTCCCGCGACTCGCTTCCGCAGCAGGCCGCCCGCGAGGTGGCCGCCGCCCTCGCCATCGGCACGAACGTGCTCGCCTACGCCACCAACCGGGAGCTCCGTAGCAAGGACGAGTTCTTCGACGCCGCCCCCCGGGTCGAGGGCGACCGCGACCGATACGAGCGCGGGCAGCTGGCGATCGGCAAGCTCCGCCACGGCGGCATGTGCGACTCCGCCCCGGCGGCGCTGGCCAACGCCCTGCGGGCCGCCGCCCGCGAGACCGGAATCCGCGTCGACGACACGCCGGCCCTCGTCGATCCGCTCGACGACGCCCTCTTCGACTACCACCTGCTCTTCATGCACGGCCGGCAGCGGTTCAGCTACGACGACAAGCGGCGATCCCGCGTCGCCGCCTTCCTCGACCGCGGCGGGATGCTGCTCGCCGACGCGGTCTGCGCCTCCCCCGAGTTCACCGCCGCGTTCCGCGAGGAGATCGCCGCGACGCTCCCCGGCCGGCCGTTGGAGCCGGTGCCCGCCGACGACCCCTTGTTCTCGGCCGCCGACTACGGCGGCTACGACATCCGCGAGGTGACGATCCGCGAGCCGGCGGGTGGGGCGGAGCGGATGGGAGTTCGCAAGCGTCGCGGGCCGCCGAAGCTCGAGGGGATTCGCATCGCCGACCGCTGGGCCGTGATCTTCTCGCCCTACGACCTCTCCTGCGCCCTCGAGAAGCACAACTCGATGGAATGCACCGGCTACGACCGCGAGGACGCGGAGAAGATCGCCATCAACGTGCTGCTGTATTCGCTCAATCACTAAATACACGCGTCGCGAGCCATCCATGGCCTCGCTCCGCTGGAGGGGCCACCATCCTGGCGGCGATACACGCGTCGCGAGCCATCCATGGCCTCGCTCCGCTGGAGGGGCCACCATCCTGGCGGCGATACACGCGTCGCGAGCCATCCATGGCCTCGCGCATGCCGTTCTCGGGGCTCAGGGTTGCCCACGCCCCGTCGCCGGACGTTCCCGGATGCCCTCGTGGCATCCGCTCACTCGGATGCCGCCTGTGCTTCGCCATCGTGGCTGCGCTGGGCGGCATACGCCGGCTCGCGGGGCATGGGCAACCCCTCGCTGAGTTCATGCTCCGGGAAGCCGCAATCGCGTGAGCGATGCGGGCCGCCGTACCGCGTGCGACGCGACGCGTGGCGAGCCGAATCAGCGGTCGTCGCTCGAGCCGCCGGACAGGTAACTGGCGTAGTAGAGGAGCGTGAGCACGCTCTGGAGCGTCGCGGCCACGTAGGTCCAGGCGGCGGCGTTGAGCACGCTGTTCACGGCCGACATGTCGGCGGCCGGCACGATGCCAAGGTCGACGAGCTGCGCCTTGGCGCGGTTGCTGGCGTCGATCTCCACCGGAAGATTCACGAGCTGGAAGAAAACGGTGCCGGCGAACAGGGCGATGCCCAGCCAGGCGAGCGGCTTGAGCGCCAGACCGAGGCCGATCATGAACACGAACAGGCCGATGCCGCTGCCGAAGTTCGCCACGCCCACGGCCGCGTTGCGGATCGACATCAGCGCATAGCCCTTGGCGTCCTGAAGGGCGTGGCCCGCCTCGTGGGCGGCAATGCCGACCGCGGCGAGCGACCGGGCGCCGTAGACGCCCTCCGAGAGCCGCAGCACCTTGTCCCGCGGATCGTAGTGGTCGCTGAGATTCCCGGGCACGGCCTCGATGCGAACGTCGTCGGCCCCGGCCGAGTCGAGGATATGCCGAGCGGCCGCCGCCCCGGAGAGCGGTGCCGGCAGCTGCGAGGCGGCCGCGAAGGCCGACTGCACCCGCCACTGCGCCCACATCGCGAGCAGCATGGCGGGCGCGACCCAGACCAGGTAGAGCGGATCGAAGAACATGGGCATCGGGCTGAAACCTCCGGAAAACGACCCGCGGCCGGGCGGATGCCGGCACCGTCGGGACCGCGAACTATCCTAGGCATCGGCGGGCGGCACGGCCTCCCGCAGACCCCCGACGCCGTTTCATGATCTACGCAGGATCGCCCCGAAAGGTTCCCCTTGTGTCGCCGCCGCTCGTCCTGGCGGCGGCCGTGGCCGTCGGCTGCGCCGGCCATGCGCCCGGCCCGAGTGCCCCGATCGACCGTGCCGGCCTCTGCCGGCGGATCGACGCGGCGCTCACGCATGCCCGTGACAGCCGCCGGCTCGACGCCGCAGTCCAGGGTGCCTGGCAGATCGTGCACGGGATCCTCGCCTTCGGCCCGGAGTTCCCGCTCGACGCCCGCGGCGGGGAGACCACCGCCCTCGAGCATTTGCTCGGTGGCGGCAGGGCGACTGGCTGGAAGCTGCGGCCCGGCAGCGTGGGCGTGGTGGCCGAGGTCGATCCGGGCAGCACGATGGGGCAGGGTCACCCCGACCAGTGGCTCGGCTATCTCTCGCAGTGCGGAGTCGCCCGCGGAGCCACGGCTGCCGGAGGCGGCATCCCGCTCGACACGCCCCTCGAGGCCGGCGGGCGGCGATCCACCGTGGCCGACCTCCTGAAGCAGGCGCAGCACGACATCCGCCCGGGGCAGGAGGCCACGTGGACACTGATGGCCCTGTCGGCCTGGCTGCCCCCCGACGCCGCATGGACCGCCGGCGACGGCGAACGCTGGACCACCGAGCGTGTGGTGGCCATGGAGGCGGAGGCCGACGTCCCCTCCGCGGCCTGCGGCGGGGCGCATCGGCTCTACGGCCTGGCCACCGCGGTCGCGGCCCACCGCCGTGCCACTGGAGGCGAGCCCACCGGCGCCTGGGCCGACGCGGCGGCCGTGATCGAGCATCACCTCGAACGGGCACGTCGCTTCCAGCAGGCCGACGGATCGTTCGCGGTGCGGCCATTCGAGAGGCCCGGCACGTCGCCCGACGTGTTCGCCAGGCTCAGCGCCACGGGGCACGTGTTCGAGGTGCTCGCCCTGGCACTCGACGATGAGCGGCTCGATGAGCCCTGGGTGACCCGGGCTGCGGACCGGTTGGTGACGCTGCTGGAGGACACGGCCGACGTCGATGTCGAGTGCGGGGCCCTCTACCACGCGGCCCACGGTCTGGCCCTGTATCGCGTTCGCGTCTGCCGGGAGCCCTGATCGGCGGACGGCCCGCGGCGGCCGACGGCTTTCCATCCGCAGGATTCCGCCGATAATCGTCGAGGCGGGTCAGCCCGTGGGCGGCGGACGGGCTTCGCCGCCGTTTCCGCTCCCGGCAGGGCTGCCCGTGCACGGCCTCATCTTCTTCTACCTCCACAAGTTCGCCGAACGCTTCCCGGCGGCATCCACGTCGCGGAGCGGCTCGTCGGTCTCCGGGCAGAAGCACCTGCCCTCCGGCGTCTACCCCGACGCCGACGCGGTGGCCATGCTCGCCGATCTCGCCGCCGCCGCCGGCCGGCCACTGCCCGCGGTGGTCACGGAGTTCGGCGAGTTTCTCGCCCCCCATCTCGTGAAGGTCGCGGGCACGTTCATCGACCCGGGGTGGAAAACGCTCGACCTCATCGAGCACACCGAGGCGATCATCCACCGCATGGTCCGCTCCACCAACCCCGGGGCCGCGCCTCCGGTCCTCGAGGCGTTTCGGGCGGCCGACGACGAGATCCAGCTCGTCTACTCGTCGAAGCGAAGCCTCTGCACGCTCGCCATCGGCATCGTCCGCGGCCTCGCCACCCACTTCCAGGAGCGGGTCTCGATCGAAGAGCCGAGCTGCATGCTCCGCGGCGACGCGTTCTGCTCGTTCGTGATCCGCCGCGAGCACGGCGACACGCATCCGTCCCACTCACCGCTCACCGCCACGCTCGTGAGCGACGCCGGCGACGACCGCCGCGACGATCCCGGCATCGTGATGGACGAGCCGACGCCGCGGATGATCGGTGGCTACCGCGTGCTCGGCCTGATCGGCTCCGGCGCCATGGGCCACGTCTACCTGGCACACGACGACCGCCTCGACCGCCGCGTGGCGATCAAGGTGATGTCGGCCCGCTACGCGGGCAATCCGGCCGCCCGCCAGCGATTCATCCGCGAGAGCCGTTCCGTCGGCGCGATCGAGCACCCGCACGTGATGACGATCCACCAGGTGGGCGAGCAGGACGGCGTGCCCTACATCGTCATGCAGCTCCTCGAGGGCCGCACGCTCCGCGACCACCGCGACCAGTCGGGGCGGCTGCCGCTCGGCGAGGTGCTGCGGATCGGCCGGGAGATCGCCACGGGCCTCGCCGCCGCGCACAGGCGCGGCATCGTGCACCGCGACATCAAACCCGCGAACATCTTCCTCGAGGGCGATTCGCGGAGCGTGCGGATCATCGACTTCGGGCTCGCCCGCGAGCTCGATGCCCAGGCCACGGCGGTCACGCACGACGGGGCCCTCGTCGGCACCCCCTCCTACATGCCGCCGGAGCGGATCGACGACGGTGAGCTCGACGCGTCGAGCGACCTGTTCGGCCTCGGCGTGATCCTCTACGAGCTGCTCGCCGACCGCCTGCCCTTCGAAGGGAAGACGGTGGCCGCCGTGCTGATGGCGATCACCCGGGGCACCCCGAAGCCGCTCCGGGAGGTCGCGGCCGACGTTCCCCGGGAGGTGGGCGACCTGGTGATGCGGCTCATCGCCCACGATCGGGCAGCCCGCCCCGCCGACGCCAGGACCGTGGCCGAGGAGCTGGCCGCGCTCGAAAAGCGGCCCTCCGGCTAAGTGTGCCGCATGGCTTCGAGCTGCGAGTGCACCGCGTCGGCGAGCACGTGCAGGTCCCCGTGCCAGTCGATCGTCGCGCTCTGCTGGGTGGCCAGGTTCTTGAACTGCGCGGTGCCGGCGGCGAACTCGTCGCTGCCGATCACGAGCGCCGCGGGAAAGCCCCGCTTCGCGGCGAGCTTGAGCTGCTGGCCCACCTTCTTCGCCTCGGGGAAGAACTCCACGCCCATGCCCGCCTCGCGGAGCGCCGCCGCGATCCGCAGGTAGTCGGCGAGGTGCCGCTCGTCGAAGTGCACGAGGAACACCTCGGCGGGCGTCTCGACGGTCGAGGCCTGCCCGAGCTCCTCGAGCCCGGCAAGCAGGCGGTCGATGCCCAGCGACGCGCCCACGCCCGGCAGGGGCTGCTTCGTATAGAGGCCCGCGAGATTGTCGTAGCGGCCGCCCGAACAGATGCTGCCGAGCGTGGGCAGGTCGTCGAGGAAGCTCTCGAGCACCACGCCCGTGTAGTAGTCGAGGCCGCGGGCGATCGAGGGGTCGATCACGACCCGGCCGTCAGGCACGCCCGCGTCGCGGGCCCCCGCCACAATCGCCGTGAGCGCCGCCACGCCTGCACGCCCCTGCTCGGAGTCGCCCACGAGCGTTTCGAGCCTCGCGAGCACGTCGGCCGGGGGCCCCGAGAGCCCGGCCATCTCCAGGAGCGCGGCCACCGCGCCGGCCTCCACGCCGTGGGCCGAGAGTTCGGCCGCCACCGCCTCCGGCGTGGCCTTGCCGAGCTTGTCGAGGCTTCGCAGCACCGCGGTCGACCGCTCCGCGAGGCCGAGCCGGCCGAGAATGCCGCCGAGCACGCGACGGTCGTTGACGCGGATCGTGAATCGCTCGATGCCGATCGCGGCAAGCAGGCCGTGGACGACGAGCACCATCTCGAGGTCGGCCACGGGGCTCGTGGTGCCGATCGTGTCGAAGTCGCACTGCATGAACTCGCGGTAGCGGCCCCGCTGAGTGTTCTCGCCCCGCCAGACCGCCGCCATGTGGTACCGCTTGAACGGCAGGCCCAGGTCGTGGACATGCTGGGCGGCGAAGCGGGCGAAGGGCACGGTGAGGTCGAACCGCAGGCCGACGTCGCGGCCGCCGTGATCTTTGAAGCGGTAGAGCTGCTTGTCGGTCTCGTCGCTCCCCTTGCCGGTGAGGATCTCGAGGTATTCCAGCGCCGGCGTGTCGATCGGCGCGAAGCCATACGAGCGGTAGACGCGGCGGGCGATCTCGAGCACCCGCTCGCGGGCCAGCGCCTGCGCGGGCAGGTGGTCGCGAAACCCCTTGAGCGTGCGGGGTTCGATCATGGCAGGATCGGCAGCAGGGCGGGCTTCGGGCCGCGGATCGACTTCCCGCGATTCTTCTTCCTGCGGCCGTCGCCCACGTTCTCACCTCCGGGACCGAGCACCGCGTCCATGTACTCCTCGACCTGCTCGCAGGTCTCGAAGTACTGGTCGTAGACCCAGTCGTCCTCGTACTCGCAGTCCTTCGTCGTGTACTCGCGGCAGATCTGGGGCCGCGTCTCGTAGATCCCGCAGCGGTGGTCTTCTCCGAGGTGCTTGCAGACGGTGTGCACGCACACGTACCAGTCGCCTTCCTCGGTGAACACGGTGGCGTGCTCGTGGAGCAGGAACCAGCGGATGTACTCGAACTCCTCGCGGGTCGTCGGCGTCTCCAGCGGCAGCGCGAAGTAGCGGCAGCACTTCGCGGTGCAGTATTCGCAGAGCACGCGATCGGCGGGAATGTCTTCCCGCTTCGGCTTCGAGAGGACGGGCAGGCTGCTCATCGGGGAATCTCCACACAGGGGGCCGTACTATAGCGTTTTTTTAACCCCTCACCGGCCCCGTATACTGGCCGCTTTCGAGGTTCGTGGAAGGGATTCCCCCGATGCCCAAGCGCTGGCACATCCGTGCCCACGACCGAACCGCCGTGGCGGCACTGGAGCGGTCGGCCGGCGTGCCGAGCCTCGTCGCGGCGCTGCTCGCCGCCCGCGGTGTCACGGATGCGGGTGCGGTGAAGTCGTTTCTCTCGGGCACCCTCTCGGACCTCCGGGATCCCGAGACGCTTCCCGGCGTGCCCGAGGCGGCCGACCGCATCCTGGCCGCGGTGAAGGCCGGCAGGAAGATCGTGGTCTACGGCGACTACGACGCCGACGGCATGTGCGCGACGGCGATCCTCGTCGGCTGCCTCGAGGCCCTCGACGCCAAGCCCGCCTGGTACGTGCCCAGCCGCCAGGACGAGGGCTACGGCCTCAACGCCGAGGCCCTCGAGAAGCTCGCCGCCGACGGCGCGAACCTCGTGGTCACGGTCGACTGCGGTATCACCGCGGTCGCGGAGGCGAAACGGGCTCGCGGGCTCGGCCTCGAGCTGATCATCACCGACCACCACAACTTCGCCGAGGAGCTTCCCGCGGCCGACGTGCTCGTCCACCCGCGGCTCCCCGGCACCTCGTATCCCTTCGGCCACCTCTGCGGCGCCGGCGTGGCCTTCAAGCTCGCCTGGGCGATCGCCACGCGGGCCAGCGGGGCGAGCCGCGTCACGCCCAGGCTCCGCGAGGCGCTCCTGCGGGCGATCGGCCTCGCCGCCTTCGGCACGGTCACCGACGTGATGCCGCTCGTCGACGAGAACCGCCTGCTCGTGAAGCATGGCCTGGAGAACGTCCGCACGCGGGGCGGCCCCGGCCTCGCCCGGCTGATCGAGCTCACCGGCCTGACCGACGCCTCGCGAATCGACAGCGAGCACGTGGCCTTCAAGCTCGGGCCCCGGCTCAACGCCGCCGGCCGGATGGCCACCGCGGCCAACGGCATCGAGCTGCTCGTGACCGAGGACGCCGCCCGCGCCGTCCAGCTCGCCGACTATCTCCACGAGCTCAACGCCCAGCGGGAGTCGGAGGAGCGGAGCCTGCAGCTCGCCGCGACGAAGCAGGCCAAGGAGGGCTTCGACCCGGAGGCCGACGCGGCACTCGTGCTGGCGGATCGCGGCTGGCACAAGGGCGTGGTCGGCATCGTCGCAGGCCGCCTCGCCGAACGCTGGCACCGCCCGGTGGTGATGATCGCCCGCGACCCGCTCCAAGGAGGTCCGGCCGTCGGCAGCGTGCGGAGCGTGCCCGGCTTCGACGTGCTCGCCGCGGTCAAGGCGTGCAGCGGGCACCTGCTCGGCTGCGGCGGCCATGCGGCGGCCGCGGGCCTGCAGGTCGACGACGCGAAGATCGATGACTTCCGCCGGGCGTTCGTCGCGGAGGTGGAGGCACGGATGCCAGAGTCGCTGCGGCGGGCCCAGCTCACGCTCGACGGCGAGACGTCGCTGGCTGCGCTCACCCTCGAGACGGTCGAGCAGCTCGAGCGGCTCGCCCCGTTCGGCGAGGGCAACCGCCGGCCGCTGCTCTGCGCGTCGGGCGTGACGCTCGCCGAGCCCGCCCGCACGATCGGCCAGTCCGGGAAGACGCTCCAGCTCCAGCTCCGCCAGCACGGCGCGAAGATCCGCGGCGTGGCCTTCGGGGGGGGCGAGTGGCTCCCGCACCTGCCGGCCCCGGGCCAACCGTTCCACGTCGCCTTCCGGCCGAAGATCAACGAGTATCGCGGCCGCCGCACCGCGGAGGTCGAAGTCGTGGACTGGCGTCCCGACGGCATCGACGTGTCGCTCGATCTGCCGATGCTGGCGACGGTCGCCGAGTGAATGCCTCGTCCCCCGCCCCGGAGCGCCTCATGAATCTCCCGCGCCTCATGAATCTCCCGCCCCTCGTGATCGCCGTCGCCGTGATCGGCGCCGCAGCATGCCCTGCCCGCGGCGACGACTGGCCGCAGTGGATGGGGCCGCAGCGGGATGCAACCTGGCGTGAGCAGGGGCTCGCAACGTCGATTCCCGCCGGCGGGCTGGCGGTGAAGTGGCGGGTGCCGGTGGCCGGCGGCTACTCGGGCCCTGCGGTGGCCGATGGCCGCGTCTACCTCACCGACTACGTGGTTCGGGAGGGAGACCTCGTCAACGGCCCGAACGACCGCACCGCCCGCACCGGCACGGAACGGCTGCTCTGTCTCGACGCCGCGACCGGCGAGGTGCGCTGGAAGCACGAGCAGGAGTGCGGCTACTCGCTCTCGTATGCCTCGGGCCCGCGGTGCACGCCGACGGTGGCCGACGGCCGCGTCTACTCGCTCGGCGCCGAGGGCAACCTCGTGTGCCTCGACGCGGCGACCGGGCGGCTCCTCTGGTCGAAGGACTTCAAGCAGGACTACTCGGCCCCCACGCCGATCTGGGGCTTCTGCGGCCACCCGCTCGTCGAGGGCGACCTGCTCATCTGCCTCGTGGGCGGCCCCGGCAGCGTGGCCGTGGCGTTCGATCGCGTGACCGGCGCGGAGCGCTGGAAGGCCCTCACGGCGAGCGAGAGCGGCTACTGCCCGCCCACGATCATCGAGCAGGGCGGATCGCGGCAACTGCTCATCTGGGACGCCGACAACCTCAACGCGCTCGAACCCACCACGGGCCGCGTGCTCTGGTCGCAGCCGCTCAAGCCGATGTATGGCATGTCGATCATGGCGCCGCAGGTGGCCGACACGAGCCGCGGCCGCGTGCTCTTCGCGAGCGGGATCGGCCGGGTCGGGGCTCTGTATGCCCTCTCCACCGACGCCTCCGCACCGAAGATGCTCTGGCGGGGCGAGCCGAAGTCGGCCGTCTACTGCGCCAACTCAACCCCCTTCATCGCCGGCGACGTGCTCTACGGCTGCGACTGCGACACTGGGGCCCTCACGGCCGTGGCCCTCGACGACGGCCGCCGCCTCTGGGAGACGCTCGCTCCCACCACCGGCGGCGAGCGCCGCAGCAAGCACGGCACGGCGTTCCTCGTGAGGCAGGCCGAGCCCGTGGCCGGTGATCCGGCCGGCGCCACCCGCACCTGGATCTTCAGCGAGACGGGCGACCTGATCCTCGCCCGCCTCGCGCCGCAGCAGTACGACGAACTCGGCCGCATGCGGGTGGTGGAACCCACGAACGAGTGCTTTGGCCGCGACGTGGTCTGGAGCCATCCCGCCTTTGCGGGCGGCTGCATCTTCGTCCGCAACGACCGCGAGCTCGTCTGCGTGTCGGCACGGAAGTGATCGTCCGCGGCCGCCGCGCCGGGTCGCTCAGCCCCGGCCCATGGCGAAGATGGCCTCCATCATTCGCCGATAGTGGCGGTCCAACGCCACGCCACGGCGGGCCATCATCCGCTCCATGTCGACGAGGGCCTTGTCGAGGCGATAGTCGACGACCGATCCCGCCTGCGCCCACTTGAACGACGGGATCTCGCGGGCCGGGAAGCCCGCGCCGACGACGATCGAGCTCACGCCGCAGACCGTGCCGGTGTTGAGCATGGTGTTGATGCCGGTCTTGCAGTGGTCGCCCATGACCGTGCCGAGGAACTGCTCGCCGGAATCGACCTCCCGACCCGTCGGCCAGTCGAGGAGCTTCACGGTGCCGTAGGTCATCTTGAGATTGGAGGCGGTCGTGTCGGCGCCGAGGTTCACCCACTGCCCGAAGACCGAGTTGCCCACGTAGCCCTCGTGGGCCTTGTTGGAATACGAGTGGAACACGCTGCTCGCCACCTCCCCGCCCACCTTGCAGTGCGGCCCGATCGTGGTGCCGCCGTAGATGCGGGCTCCCATCCGCACCGTGGCCCCCTGCCCCACCGCCACCGGCCCGCGGACGATCGCCCCGGCCATCACCCGCGAGCCCGCGTCGAGCAGCACCGGGCCTTCCTCGCAGACGACGATCGCACCGGGCTCGACGACGGCGGTGGGATGCATGAGGAGGCAGTCGGGACGATCGACGACGGCCGACCCGCTCCATGCCGGTCCGGGGCCCGGTGTCCACCCGCAGGCGACGGCATCGGCCTCGATCGCGGCGGCGCTCAGCCGGCTCACGTCCCAGCCGTGGACCATTCGCGGCGGTGTCGGCCCCTCGGCCCGGCGGCCTGTTCCCATCGGCTGCGGCTGCCCTGCGGCGAACCACGCGGCCGTCTGCTCGGGATCGCTCCATGCGGCGACCACGTCGTCGCCGTCGCGAACGTGTCCGTCCTGCCGCCGGCCGATCGTCGCGACGAGTTCCGGCGAGGGCAGGTACCTCGCGTTGATCCAGAGCGCCGGCGAGGGGCGTCGCCTCCTCGGGGCCGCCGGAAAGACACCCCTCAGGTGCGGCCGGAGCGGACCCGTGCCATGGGCCACACCGACCGCCCGCTCCCACTTCTCGCGGATCGTCGTCAGCCCGAGCCGGAGGTCGTACGCCGGCCGCGTGAGTGTGAGCGGCTGCAGATGCGCGGCGGCCACATCCTCGAAGAGCAACAGCGTGACGGACATACCAATCGAGGATACGCCGGCTGCGACGGAAGAACTTATTTTCGGTCGCCGGCGCGGTCTCGATCCGTAGACTCGACAGGTGATGGCGACGATCGTTCCCGAGGACACCTGATCGATGTGCGGGATCGTGGGCTACATCGGC
Source organism: uncultured Planctomycetaceae bacterium (assembly GCA_903831155.1). Lineage (GTDB taxonomy): Bacteria > Planctomycetota > Planctomycetia > Pirellulales > UBA1268 > QWPN01. The sequence goes on from CAIKWU010000516.1 coordinate 24,169, forward strand.
CCGGGTGCGTGCCGTGAGATTCTGCTCGCGGGCCTGGCCCGGCTCGAATACCGCGGCTACGACTCCGCCGGCATCGCCCTGCTCGACGGCGATCTGAGGGTGGCGAAGTGTGCCGGGCGGGTCCGCGACCTCGCGAGCCGGTCGGCCGGCCTGCCCACGACGGCGGCCGCGGGCATCGGCCACACCCGCTGGGCCACCCACGGCGGCCCGAGCGACGCCAACGCTCATCCCCACGTCGGCCCGGCGGGCACGATCGCGCTGGTGCACAACGGCATCATCGAGAACTACGCGGCCCTGAAGACGTCGCTCACCGCCCAGGGCCGCCGCTTCCGGAGCCAGACCGACTCCGAGGTGCTCGTGCAGCTCATCGAGGAGATCGTGGCGGCGGATCCGACACTTCCCTTCGACGCGGCCCTGCGGCTGGCCCTCAAGCAGGTGACCGGAACCTACGGTCTGGCGATCCTGAACACGGCCGAGCCCGACCGGCTCTACGTGGCCCGACGCGGGTCGCCGCTCGTGGTCGGCATGGGCGATGGCGAGATGTTCGTGGCCTCCGACGCCGCGCCGATCGTGGCCCACACCACCAGGGTCGTCTACCTCGATGACGGCGACGTGGCCGTGATCAGCCGCGACGGCTTCGAGGTGCGGTCGATCGACGACGTGCCGCTCACCAGGCAGGTGCACGAACTCGCCCTCTCGCTCGACGCGATCGAGAAGGCCGGCTTCCCGCACTTCATGCTCAAGGAGATCCACGAGCAGCCGCGGGCGATCGCCGACTGCCTTCGCGGACGCCTCGTGCCCGCCGACCACGTCATCCAGCTCGGCGGGCTGTCGGCCGTGATGGACCGGCTGATGGCGGCTCCGCGGCTGACGATCGCCGCCTGCGGCACCAGCTGGCACTCGGGCCTCGTGGGCGAGTATCTCTTCGAGCATCTCGCCCGGCTGCCCGTCGAGGTGGAGTATGCCTCCGAGTTCCGCTACCGCGAGCCGCTGCTCGACGACCGCGACGTCCTGCTCGCGATCTCGCAGAGCGGCGAGACGGCCGACACGATCGCGGCGCTCCGCGAGGCGAAGCGGCGGGGCGCGCTCACGCTCGGCATCTGCAACGTGGTGGGGTCCACGCTCTCGCGGGAGACCGATGCCGGCGTGTTCACGCACGCCGGACCGGAGATCGGCGTGGCCTCGACGAAGGCCTTCACGACGCAGGTGGTGGTGCTCACGCTGATGGCGATCGAGCTGGGCCGCCGGCGGGGCACGCTTGCCCCGGAGCGGGCCGACGCCCTGATCGAGGAACTGGCGCGGATTCCCGCAAAGATCGGGGCGATCCTGGCGCAGGAGCCGGCCATCAAGGCGCTCGCCGACCGCTTCACCTACGCGCCGAACTTCCTCTACCTCGGCCGCTCGTTCAACTTCCCGGTGGCGCTCGAGGGGGCGCTCAAGCTCAAGGAGATCTCCTACATCCATGCCGAGGGCTATCCCGCGGCGGAAATGAAGCACGGGCCGATCGCGCTGATCGACCGGCTGATGCCGGTGGTGGTGATCGCGGCCACCGAGCACACCAGCGACAAGATGCTCTCGAACATCGAGGAGGTGAAGGCCCGCAACGGCCGCGTGATCGCGATCACGACACCGGGCCAGGAGGAAGTGAAGCGGCTGGCGGAGTTCGTGGTCGAGATCCCGGCGACCGACGACGCGCTCTCCCCCCTGCTCGCCGTGATTCCGCTGCAGCTTCTGGCCTACCACATCGCCGTGAACCGCGGCTGCGACGTCGATCAGCCCCGGAATCTCGCCAAGAGCGTGACGGTGGAATAGCGGGCGGGGACGCGGGGCGGCCGGCGTTGCCCCGGGAACGAGGAGCGGGTAATGTATTGGTCTCTCCCGCGTGAGGACCGGCTTTTGGCCGACCAGCCGCACGCAATCGGGGCGTAGCTCAGCCTGGCTAGAGCGCTACGTTCGGGACGTAGAGGTCGCACGTTCGAATCGTGTCGCCCCGACATTACTGACCGACGAAACTGCACCATCCCGGAGATGGGCGCGGCCGTCACCGGTGCCATCGCCTCCTTCGGCACCGGGTTCGACCGACGGGCCCCGGCAACACGCCGCAGCGCCCCGATTGTCGTGTGGCACCTCGTGCCCTCCCCTGGTTTGCATCACCAGAGATTCTCTCGAAACGTGGTGACGTTTACGGGGCGGCAGGTCACCCCGTGCGAACGTCGCGAGCACGACGGCGGGCCGACGCTTGCTCGACTGAAGATCGGTGAACGGAAAAAGGCACGAAGACCACGTCGCCGCCTACAAGCTCCGCCACGCCTCATCCTCTTCAGGAGTATCCCAATCCACCGCCCAGGCTGACTCCACGAGCGGCAGCAAAGCATGCGCGTCCTCGCTCCGATCACTGCCGGCGCCGCGTGCCCGCAGATGCCGCAGAAAAGCGAGCACTTCCCGCTGCACGCTCTCCGGGGCGTGCTCGAGCTCCTTGATCAGGGATTTGGTTATGGGTGACATGAGATAAGGAAGGATAAGGATGGGTCGGCCGATGGCACTTCGGCACGCGTCGGCCGAGCGGGGCGGATCATGAGGAGCAACCGCCGTCAACAGAGCATGGATTTAAGTCGGACCAGCTGGTCGGCGGGCAGAGATTCGGGCTGCTGACGTTAGTCGATAACCACAGCCGCGAGAGCCTGGCAATTGAAGTGGGCCAGCGGCTGACTGGAGACGATGTCGTGCGGGTCCTGGACCAAGTGACGGCCGAGCGTGGAAAGCCACAAAGTATTCGAGTCGACAACGGCCCGGAGTTCATCTCGAGGAGCGTGGATCTATGGGCCTACTTCAACGGTGTGAAGCTCGACTTCAGCAGACCTGGAAAGCCTACGGACAATGCGGTGATCGAGTCGTTCAATGGGAAGCTTCGTGACGAGTGCTTGAACCAGCACTGGTTCTTGTCACTGGACGAAGCGAAGAGGCTGACGGAAGCCTGGAGGGAGGATTACTATCGAGTTCGTCCACATGCCTCGTTGGGGCACCGGACGCCGTTCGAGTTCGCGCGGCGGGTAGATGGGCATGCCCATCTACCCGCCCTGTCTGGCTAACTCCCTGACTGGATCAAAGATGGGGGCAGGCTCAGCAGGTCTACCCTGGTGATAGACACTGGTTCCATTCATGGGGGCA
>CAIKWU010000517.1 GCA_903831155.1 uncultured Planctomycetaceae bacterium
CCGCTGCTCGGGGCCGCCGCAGCCGGCCGTTGCGGGGCCGGGCGGGCGGTTGGGCCGGTCGTGGTCCGCGTCTCCGCCCGCGGCGGCGGGCCGCGGGGATCGGGCCGCGGGGCGTGCACGCCTCGGCGGAGGGCGAACACCGAGGCGGCGCCCGCCGGGATCCAGTCGCCCTTCATGATCGGCGGTTCGGCGGCACCGAGCACGAGCACGCCGTCCAGGCGGAGCAGGCGGTCGAGCGTCCGTTCGACGGCGCCGCGGGCTTCGGGCGTGAGATAGATCAGCAGGTTTCTGCAGAAGACGACGTCGTAGGGCTCGCGGCCCTCGGCGAAGCCACGGTCGAGGATGTTGGCCCAGGCGTACCGCACGCACGTCCGCACGCGGTCGTCGATCGTGGCCGCAGACCCGTCCATGCGGAACCAGCGGTCTCGGAACGAGCAGTCGGCGTTGCGAAAGGCGTTGGCCGAATACCGCCCCCGCCTGGCCCGCTCGAGCGCGGCGTGGCTGACGTCCACCGCGTCGATCGAGAACTGCGCGGGAGCGAGGCCGGCGTCGAGGAGCGCCATGGCCACCGACGACGGCTCCTCGCCCGACGCGCATGGCGCGCAGAGGATGCGGACCGGGCTCCGGCCGGGCAGGGCGGCGATCGTCAAGGCGAAGTCGGCGACGAAGTTGAACACCTGTCGGTCGCGAAAGAACCAGCTTTCGGCGACGATCACCTGCTCCACGAGCCTGTCCCGCTCGGCCGGATCGGCCCGCACGGCCGCCACATAGGCCTCGACGTCGTCGAGGCCGAGCGATGTCATGCGGTCCCGCACCGCCCTCGACACCGACGCCTGCCCGATCGTCGCGGCGTCGAGGCCGATCCAGTCCCGCAGCAGCAGTTCCGCCCCGCCGGCATTCATGGCTTCACCGCGACGGGGTCGGGGAACAGGCCGGTCGAGACCTCCGACGGCAGCATGCTCTCAACGGCGATCATCTGGATGGTCCGGCCGCCGATGCGGAGGATGCGGCCGAGAAACGGGGCGTCCCGCACATCGAGCGGCGGCAGGGTCGCCTCGGCCTCCTCCGCGGAGCAGATCGAGATGACGTTTTCCGCCATCAGTCCCAGCGGCTTGGTCTGGCCGGCCCGAGCCGCGATGTCGACGACGATCACCCGGGTGCTGAGCCGCTCCGCCAGCGGGCCGGTGGACAGGCGTCGCCCGAGGTCGACGAGCGGCACCAGTTGGCCGCGGTAGGTGAAGATGCCGCTCACGTAGTCGGGCGTGTGCGGAATGGGCCGGGCCGCCACGAGCGGCAGCACCTCGATCACCTTCCGCGATTCGATCGCGTAGGCCTGTCCGGCGACGGAGAAGGTGAGGAGTTGCATGGCAAGGCGCCCGGTGCGTCGGCTCGTTCCGCAAGGGCACGGCCGAGTTCAGATGGTGAAGCGGGAGACTTCCTCCTTGAGGTCGCCGACCGCCTCGCGGAGGTGCACGGTGGCGCCGTTGAAGTCGTTGAGCGACGACGCAGTGCGGGACGCCCCCTCCGCGAGCCGGATCATCGCCTCGCGGATCTGCTCGGCTCCCTGCGACTGCGCCCGCATGCCCTCCGTCACCTGGCCGAAGCGGCCCGAGATGCCCTGCACGGCCGTGATGATCTCGGCGAGTTTCGCGGAGACCTCGCCGATCTCGCGGACGCCCATCCGCACCTGCTCGGCGAACTTGTCCATCTCCATCACGCCCGCCGACACGCTGTACTGCATCTCCTTGACCATCCGCTCGATGTCGAGCGAGGCCACCGCGGTCTGGTCGGCGAGGCGGCGGATCTCGCGGGCGACGACGAGGAAACCGAGGCCGTATTCGCCCGCCTTTTCCGCCTCGATGGCCGCATTGATCGACAGCAGGTTCGTCTGATCGGCCACCTTCGTGATCGTGGTGACCGCGAGGTTGATGTTCGCGGCCCGCTCGCTGATCACGGCGAGCTTCGACCCGAACGACGACGTGCTCTCCGCGAGCTGCCGCATGGTGCCGTCCATCCCCACCAGGTTGACGCGGCCGTCGGCCGCCATCCTGCCGGTGTGGGAGGCCATGTCGTTGACCTCGGTCATCGTGCGGAGCAGTTCCTGGCTGGTGACCGAAATCTGCTTGACGGCGGCCACCGCCTCGCTCGTTGAGGCGCCGTAGTCGGCGATCACCTGCTGCTGCTCGCTCGAGGTCGCCTGAATGGCCGTCGCGGTCGAGATCAGGGCGACCGACGAATGCTGGATGCGGCCGATCAGGCCCCGGAGGTCGTTGGTCATGGTCTGGATCGCCGCGAGGAGGGCGCCCGTCTCGTCGTCGGTGGTGTCGCCGACGCTGGCCCGCAGATCACCGCCGGCCACCTGGTTGGCGACCGCGACCGCCGTGCGAATCGGCGTGGAGATCGTGCGGGCCACGACGAGCGCCGCCGCGGTGACGCCCAGAATGGTCGCCAGCGAGAGGCCGATCACCGCCAGCCGCTGGAACCGCACCAGCCCGAAGGCCTCGGCGGCATCCTGCTTGACGACGAGCCCCCAGCGGAAGCTCGGGATGTAGCACCAGGCCGCGGCCGCGTCGACGCCGCGGTAGTCGACGACGGTCCCGTAGCCGCGGTTGCCGGCCGCCGCCGCCTGCGTGGCGGTGGCCTGCTTCGACGCCAGCGGGATCCGCATCCGAAAGGCCGCGTTGGCGACGTGTCGCAGCGGCGTGGTGATCAGCACCGAGCCACCCGCGAGTTCTGCGGCGACGATCTCGCCGGTGTCGCCGAGGCCGGTCAGGTCGGAGAGGATCTTCCAGACGCGTTGCGTCCCCACGCCGAGGGCCAGCACGCCCGTGACCCGCCCCTCGTCGATCACGGGGCAGGTGACGAAGGCCAGGGGGGTGCCCGACGGACCGTAGGGCTGGAATCCCGTCAGGTCCGACTGGAGGAGCGTGCGGGCCCGGTCGAATCCCGCGGCCAGCTCCGACGACGCCAGCGCGCCGGCCGTCACCGACGTGCCGCAGGGCACCGTGTCGGCGAGCGAGAAGAGCACCCGCCCCTCCGCATCGAGCACGAGCAGGTCGGCGTAGTCGAAAGCCTTGGCGATGTAGGTGAAGTAGTCACGGAACTCGCTTCCCGAGCGCCGCAGGTCGTCGGTCGCGGTGATGTCTCTCAGGTCGCGGATCGCCTTCAGGAACGACGGCCCGCGGGCGAAGGCGGCTCCGTCCCGCACTCGCTCGGCGGCGTAGGACTCGAGCTCGTTCGCCTTTCCGGCAGCGATCTGCACGAGATTGTCGCGGACCGACTTCTCGAGTGCGGTCGCGGCGATGCGGGCCGTGATCGCGGTGAGGATGGCGCAGGGGATCAGGGCGATCACCAGGAACCAGAAGAGCAGCCGGCCGGCGATCGACCGCCGCAGTTGCAGGCCCGTCACGGACGTCATGGCGCGGCCTCCCGGGGCTCGGCCGCCTGTCGGCCCCAGTGCCCGCCCCAGGAGCGGTACAGGTCGGTGACGACCGCCTCCCACTCGGTCCGCGACCGCGAGATTGGGAACGGCACGGGCCGCACGGCCGTGCGGCTCGTCCAGACGATGTCGAACTGCCCGTCGTCGCGAATCCGCCCGATGAACACCGGCCGCCACGTGTGCTGCGTGTCCGGGTCGATGGCGATGATGCCCTCCGGGGCGTTCATGCTCTGGTGTCGCATGGTGTTGCGGACCGGACGGACGTCGGCCGTCTCGGCCTCCCGCACGGCCTGTGCCCACAGGCGGACGCCGTTGTAGGAGGCGACGGTGACGTCGGACGTCGTCCGGTCGCCGCCGTACCGCGCCATGAACGCCTTGACGAAGGCCTGGTTTTCAGGGCGGTCGAGACTCTGGAAGTAGTTCCACGCGGCGTAGTCGCCGGCCATGTCGGCCGCCGCGGGGCCACGAAGCTCGTTCTCGGCGACGGCGAAGGTGACGATCGGGGTGGTCTGCGACGAGAGCCCCGCGGCCCGCACGGCCCTGGCGAAGGGTCGGGCGGAGTCGCCGACGACGGTGCTCAGGATCACGTCCGGCTTCGCGGCGGCGATCCGCGAGGCGACCTCGTCGGCGTCGGTGCTGCCGAAAGGAAGGTACTCCTCGCCCACGAGCTCGGCGTCGAGACCGGCAAGCTGGTCGGCGACGATGCGGTTCACGCAATGGGGCCAGATGTAATCGGAGCCCACCAGGAAAAACCTGCGGGCCCCGAGGGCGGCGTGGCACCACTGGACCGCCGGCGTGATCTGCTGGTTCGGGGCGGCGCCGGTGTAGATCACGTTCGGCGAGGACTCCAGGCCCTCGTAGGCCATCGGGTAGACCAGCAGGTGGTCGTGCGACTCGACCACCGGCAGCACGCTCTTTCTCGAGGCGCTCGTCCAGCAGCCGAAGATCACGCTCACGCGGTGGTCGCGGATCAGCGATTCCGCCTGCCGCGCGAACGTCGCGCCGTCGGAGGCGCCGTCGGCGATCACCCACCGCACGGGCCGGCCCAGCAGCCCGCCGGCGCGGTTGACCTCCTCCAGGGCGAGCACCTCGGCGTCGATCATCGACCGCTCGCTGACCGCCATCGGCCCGGTCTGCGAGTGCAGCAGGCCAACCACGATCGGCCGCCGATTGACCAGGAACCGGTCCGCGGCCAGCCAGGCAGCCAACCCGAGGATCGCGGCCCCGGCCAGCGCGAGCCACCCGGTGGCCGGGCGTCGTGCCGAGAGTCCGGTCGCGGTGTCTGGGGCGGGGGCCATCGAGGGCTCAGGGTCCGGAGGCGGGGGCCGTGGCGGCGCGCACGGCCGCTCCTGCAATCTTTGTCCATCTTTCCCGACCGGGCGAACCGGTGGCGAAAAAACCGATTATTCCGCCCCCCGGCCCGGTCACCCCCCGCTCCAGCATGCCGCCGTCCTCCACAAAGAGGCCGCTGGATCGCGGCCGGACGCTGGCCCGGGGAGCCACGATGGGGTATATCTGGAAAGCCATCCAGAACGGCCCTCGGGGCCATTTCCGGCCCTCCTTTGCCCGGCAGAAACGACGTCATCGCCCTCGACGGGCGGCCCGCGGGACGAAGTTGCATGAAGTCGGTTGCGAGCATCGGCAGCGGTACCGACGCCATCGAGCGGATCATCGGCGTGTCGCCGTGGGCCGAGCAGGTTCGGCGATCGATCGAGCTGGTCGCGGTGCACCAGTCGAGCGTGCTCATCCTCGGCCCCAGCGGCACCGGCAAGGAGTTGATCGCTCGGGCCATCCACGCCTGCAGCACCCGCTCCAAGAAGGCCTTCATTCCAGTCGATTGCGCCGTCACCACCGGTACGCTGTTCGCCAGCCACATGTTCGGCCACGTCAAGGGGTCGTTCACGGGCGCGACCTCGTCGACGTTGGGCTGCTTCCGCGCGGCCGATTCGGGCACGATCTTCCTCGACGAGATCGGGGAGATGGAGCTCGAACTGCAGGCCAAGCTGCTCCGCGTGCTGCAGCAGCGTGTCGTGGTCCCCGTCGGCAGCCACGAGGAAATCCCGGTCAACGTCCGCGTCCTCGCCGCCACGAACCGGGACCTGTCGTCCGAGGTGTCCGCAGGCCGCTTTCGTGAGGATCTTTTCTACCGCCTCAACGTGGTGACGATCCGCACGATCCCGCTGCGGGAGCGTGTCGAGGACGTGCCGGTGCTTGCCGCCCGCTACCTCGCCGAACTCGCGGCCCGCCACGGCATGCCGATGTGCTCGCTCGCCCCCGCTGCGGTCGAGGTGCTCCAGCAGTACTCGTGGCCCGGCAACGTGCGGGAACTCGAGAACGTGCTCGAGCGGGCGGTCATGTTCTCGTCGGGCGATCAGATCGACCCCGACGCCCTCTCCGGGCTGATGGTGGGCGGAAGTCCCGGGGAGGCTCCGCCGTCGGGGAGCATCGCCCAGATGGCGGCCGCGGCCACGCGGGGCATCGTCTCGCCCACGCCTCTGCCCGGCGTGTACCGCGTCGAGCCGAAGCTCAAGCCCGCCACAGAGTCCGCGCCGGCCCAGGGGGCAGGAGGATCCGCTCCGGCTGCCGCCGCCTCGGGCGAGGAGTGGCCCACCCTGGCAGATGTCGAGCGGATGCACCTCGAGCGTACGCTCGCGGCGACCATGCAGAACAAGTCGCTCGCCGCGAAGATGCTGGGTATCGACCGCTCCGTGCTCCGCCGCAAACTGCAGCGGTACGGGCTCGACGACAGCCTCGGGCCGGAGTGAGCGTCAGCCGGCCCGGGCCCGGATGATCGTGGCGTCGTCCTCGGGGACGCGGAGCCGCAGCGTGGTCGAGGGAGGTGCGCGGCGTTCCTGGGTGAAGCCACGGCTGCCCGACGACAGGAATCCTGCGAGATGGGCGACCGGGCCGGCCTCGAACTCGCGGTCGAGCACGTCGAGGACATCCCGCCAAGGCAGCCCGCGGCGGTAGATCACGCGGTAGGCCGACTTGAGCGCCGTGATGTCCTCGGACGAATGCCCGCTTCGTCGCAGGCCCACCACGTTGAGCCCGACGACGCATCCGGTCTGGCCGTCGACCAGCATGTACGGCGGCACGTCCTGCACGACGCGGGCATGCCCGCCGACCATCGCCAGGCGGCCGATGCGGCAGAACTGATGCACCGCCACGGCACCGGACACGAAGGCCCTGTCCTCGACGATGACATGGCCGCCGAGAAGGGCGCTGTTGGCGAAGATGCAGTTGCTGCCCACGATCGCATCGTGGCCGAAGTGTGCTCCGGCCATCACGTAGTTGTGGCTGCCCACCGAAGTCGACGCGTCGGGCTTGAGGGCCCGGTGGATTGTCACGTGTTCGCGAAACACGTTGTGGTCGCCGATCCGGACCCGGCCGACCTCCAGGGGGCGTGCCGCGTGCTGGGGAGCACCGCCGACGACCGCGTGCTCGCAGAACTCGTTGTGGCAGCCGGCCGTGACACCGGATTTGATCACGGCTCCGGAGGCGACGGAGCAGAAGTCGCCGAGTTCGACGCCCTCCTCGATCGTCGCGAAGGCACCGACCTTCACGCCGACTCCAAGGCGAGCATCCGGACTCACGACGGCCATCGGATGGATGCTCACGGCGGGCCTTTCGCTGATGGGGAAGCGACACGAACCGCGGGTTTATCGGCTCGCGACGCGGCCGGATTCAATGCCAGTTTGGCCGGAGGTGGAAAGGTCTTCCCGGATGCCCAGGTCGGCGGGTCACCCGTCGACCCATCCTCCCCAGTCTCCGTCCGCGGCCTATACTCTGCATCAAGGTCGGAGCCGGCCTCGCAGTGTCATCGGGAGAATGGTGGATGTCGACAAGGGACGACCGGTACGCCGAGGCCGAGAGGGTCAAGAACACCGGCGATCTCGCGGGTGCCGTTTCGGCGTTGGAGCAACTCGTGGCCGAGGAGCCCGACTTCGCCTTGGCCCACTCGGCGCTCGCCGCCTGGTGCACCCGGCTCGAACGCCACCAGGACGCCGTCAGGCACGCCAGGCGGGTCGTCGAGTTGGAGCCCCGGGATCCCTTCAGCTACACGGCGTTGAGCGTGGCCTGCATGAGGGCCGGGATGATCCCGGAGGCCGAAGACGCCTTGGCCCGGTCGAGAATGCTGCAGGGCTGAACGCCGCTCAACTCTCCGGCTCGAGTTGCGGCTCGGCCACGCCGAGGGTGGCCTCCAACTCCTTGAGCCGGGCCCGTTCCTCCGGGGAGAGCTTCGATGTCGAGAGCCCGCGGCGAAGGCCAGCCTCCAGGGACGACTTGGCCGCATCGCGGTCGCCGGCCTTCAGGTGGGCCCATGCCAGGTGCAGGAACTTGACGTCGGTTGGCTGAAGGACCGCCTCCTCGAAGTCGGCGACCGCCTCGGTGTTTTCTCCGGCCGCGAGCCGGATCATGCCGCGGGTATCGAGCAGGTCTGGGAGCGGTCCGAGTTCTCCGATTGCAACTTCGATGAGCTTCTTCGCCTCGGCCACCGAATCGGGTTTGGCCAGATGGAAGGCCAGGTTGTTCGAGACGATCGCACGCTGGGTGGCTTCAAGGTCCGGCAGCGCGACGAGATCGCGATACACCTTTTCCGCGTCGTCCAGCCGGCCTTCGAGTGTGAACTTCTCCGCCTCGAGGAGCTTGATGACCACCGAGCCAGGGTCGATCCGCTTCGCCTTGATGAACCAGGGCTCGAGACGTGGCGCGATCTCCGCCGGCTTGTCCTGGACGCGGACCACCTGGACGGCCGTCGTGAGCAACCGCTCCAGCGGCAGGTCATTCCACCGCGTTTCCAGCAGATCGAGGGCCTCGTCGATCCGTCTCTGGCGGCCGAGGAACTCGGCGCGGGCGACGACCCCGTCGGCCGACATGTCGGCGAACTGGGCGAGAACCTTGTCGGCGGCCTTGGGGAACCCGAGCTGCTCCATCAGCCTCGCCACGGCTGCAAGCTGCGCCGGCTCGCTGGCCGACACGACTCCGCCGGGCATGAGCTTGCGGGCCGACTCCTTCGCCAGGTCGCGGTTGTTTTCCGCGATCGCGAGTTTGGCCTCGAGCGCGAGCGTGATCGCGGCATCGGGCGTCGCCTTTTGGAGGCGGGCCAGCCAGGGCCGGGCCGCGGCGATCTCGCCGTGGTCGATCAGCTTTTCAATCAGCATCGCCACGTAGGCCGGCGGCACGTTCGGCGCGGCGACCACCGCCACCAGGTCGTTGCGGGCCTCGTCCCACCGTCCCACCTTCTCGAGCAGCTGGGCCATCATGATCCGCTGGCCCATCACGAGCGGCTGCCGCCGGGCGAGTTCCTCGAGCACCTTGATCGCCTGCTTCCAGCTTGCCGGCTCCGGTCGTGCGGTGAGGAGCTTGACCTGCAGCAGCGCGTCGTCGGTCGAGACCTCGCCCTTGTCGTCCACGTTGTCACGGAGCAGCGCCATCGCCCGCTCCATCTCGCGGAAGTTGCCCCGCTCCGCGATCAACTCGGCAAGAAGGCGACGGGCCCACGCCTTGGTGGCGACGGCGGACGATGAGTTGTCGGAAGAGGCGATCATCTTCTCGAGCGTCTCGCGGGCCGGTGCGACGCTGCCGGCTCGGACGAGGAACGCGGCGAAACCACGCTGCACTTCGAGGTTGTCCGGGGCGGACACCGCCGCCTCGCGGAAGGCTTGCTCGGCCTCGGCAGATTCGCCAAGAAGCTCGTATCCCTGCGCCAGCGTCATCTGACGCTGCGAACTCTCCATCAGCGAGCAGGCCTTCTCGAGCGAGCGTCTGGCGGCCGGCTTGCGGCCGGCAGCCGTCTGGTTCGAGAACAGCGCGAGCCAGACGTCTGAACGTTCCGGGGCGAGCTCCGTGGCGCGCGTAAGGATGTCGGTCGCCCGCTCCCGCCGCCCGGCCCGCTCCAGGATCTGCCCCAGCCAGAGTAGGTCGTCGGGCGACTCCGAATCGGGCCGCACGCTCCGCTCGGCGAGCGCCACCGCCTCGTCGGCCTTCCCGGCGCGGAGCTCCATTTCCGCCGAGATCCGCTCGATTCCCTGCTCGCCGCCGGATTCGAGCCGCGCCAGCACCTGCTGGGCCTCGTCGAGCCGATTCAGCGAATAGAGCAACGCAACCAGCCGCCTGATGACCACCGGATTTGTCGGCCCCATGGCGACGGCCTTCCGCAGACGCTCGGCTGCTCCCGTCAGGTTTCCGCGGATGGTTTCGATCTCGGCGAACAGGATCTGGATCTGGCTCCAGCCGGGCCGGTCGGTCTCGGCCTCGATGAGCAGGTTTCGGGCCTCGTCGAGGGTGCGGCTCTCGTCATCCGTGAGGGCGCTGTCGCCGTCCGCTTCCTGCCGCTTCCGCTGGCTGTCCCGGACCTCGAAGATCCTCACGCCCGCCTCCGCGACCCGGGTTCGTGCAGAGCCCTTGCCGGCCACTTGCGCCACGTCCTCGGCCGCCTGACGAGACTTTTCGAGGTCACCCTGGCTCATGGCAAGCTCGAGGACGGCCTCGCGGGCACGGATGTCGTCGGGCTGCCGCTTGGCCACGCCCCGCCAGAGCCGTTCTGCAGCCGCGGTGTCGCCTGCCGCCAGGTACACGCCGGCGAGGGAGACGAGCACGTTGGCCGCCTCGCCGTCGGGTAGCCCCTCGGCGAGCTTCTCCACCTCGGCGAGTTCGGCCTTGCCCGCGTCGTCGCCGCGGCGTCCGGCGACCTGCCCCCGAACGGTGAGCAGGATCGCGGACGCAGCCTGATCCTCTGGCAGCTTGGCGAGAAGCTCGTCGGCGGCCTCCGGACCATCGCTGCGGAGAACGAGCGTCACCAGCGCCGCCCAGACCTGCGGACTCGACTCCCTCGCGACCTCGCCTTCGAGCAGCTCGCGGGCCGCCGCCAGTTCTCCCTTCCGCACCAGGGCGTCGGCACGGAGCAGTGCGAGCTGCGGGGCGGACACTTCCGAGGACTGCTCCAACTGGTCGAGCAGGGAATCGACGGCGCTCCAATCACGATCCGACACCGGCCGCTTCGCCTGCTGCTGCATCCGCAGCTGCAGGAGCGGATACCAGATCTGCGGCACCGAGCCGAGCCGGTCCGGCGGCATCGCCGCGGCGATCGACTCGAACTCGGCGAGCGCCTCGTCGGGCTTGCCGGCCGAGGCGAGCGCGGCGGCCGTGCCCGCTCTGGCCGCCAGCGAACCGGGATCGTCGGCGAGCACGCGGCGGTTCACGTCGAGCTGAGCATCGAACTCCTGGAGCTGCGCGTGGCACTGCCCGAGATAGAGGTCGACCTGCCGCACAAGTTCAGGCGATCCAATCACCAACGGCCGGACGGTCTCGAGCCGCGCCTTGGCGTCGGCCCACTTGCCCTCGGCGACGAGCAACCTGCCCTCGAGCAGCCCGACGGCGGGGCTCGACGTTCCATAGAGCTCCTTGATGCGGGCGATGGTCTGCGCGACCTGTTCGAGCTTGTTCTGCTGGAGCAGGGTGTCGGCCAGCATGAGGAGGAGGGAAGCCTTGCCGGGGAGCTTCTCGATGCCGTCGAGAAGAATCTGCTCGGCGTCGGCGAGGGCGCCCTGCTGAAGCGCGACCGACGCCAGACCGCGGTAGGCCCGCTCGTCTTCGGGAGCCACGTCCCGCCCCCGCTGGGCGTGCGTTCTTGCGGCGGCGAGATCCTTGCGGGCGAGAGCCAGTTCAAAAGCCGCGAAGATGCTGTTGACGTTGTCGGGATCGATCTTCATCGCGGTGGCGATGTCGGCTTCAGCCTCCTCGAGCTTGCCATGCTGGCGTTGCCAGCTGCTGCGGGCGAGCCAGGCCTGCACGTCGCCCTTCTGGGTCTCGACGAGCTTCTCCAGAACTCTGGTGGCGGCGGCGTTGTCGTCCATCTTTTCCTCGAGGATCGCCGCGAGGATGACGTATGCATCGGTCGAGCCCTCCGCCTTGCTGTCCGCGTCGAAGGCGCGTTGCTCGAGGTCGAACCCGACCATCGCGGCCACGATCTTCGCGGCTTCGGCGAAGTCGCCGGCCCCGAGGAACGAACGGGCCATCAACAGTTCGATGTCCGCCACGCCGAGTGAATCCTGATCCTTCTCGTCGGCCGACGGCTGCTTGACCAGCCCCTGCTCGAGACGTTCCTTGAGAATGTCGAGGTGCTCGCGGGCGTCGGTCGCACGCCCGATCCGCAGTTGGAACTGCGCCAGGCGGCGACGGAGGTCGTCGTTCTCGGGATTGCGACGGACGGCGGCCTCGAGCGTGTTGTAGGCCCGGCCGAGGTCGTTGCGGGTGGCGTCGGGCGCCTCGGCGCGGGCCAGCATCAGCTTGGCATACTCCGCGTAGGCCTCGTTGTCTTCCGGCCTCAGCCCGAGGTAGCGGCCGTAGATCTGGATGGCCTCCGCCGGCTTTCCCTCGTCGAGCCTCTGCTTCGCCAGCTTGGCCAGGTTGCCCGCGTTGCGCGACACCTGAAAGCGACGCAGCAGGACGACGCCGACGAGCAGGCCGACGACCGCCGTCACGAGGATGAGCAGGAACTTCAGGTTGATCCGTTTCACGGGGCGGACGCTCCGGGCCGGCACGCGGCCGGATTGATGGGGAAAAGGAGGCTGAAGCAGACGAGTCTACCAGCCCCCGAAACGCCGTTGCCACGCCCCAGGGGGCGGTTCCCGGGCCGCGGATTCCGGGCGACTGGGAAAGGGTTCCGGTCACACCAAAGTTCTTGCTGCGAAGGGCCGATAGTAACGATGGCGACGAGTTTGCCGCCTGGGTCGACCCTGCTACCGGGTGACCCAAAGCCGGGCCGACGCCCCGAAACGCCCCGAGGACCGCCGCGATGAACCGCTCGACAACCGCCGCCCGACTCCCGCAGCACACGTCCACCCATGTGGCCGGTGGAACATTCGCACTCGTGCTCCTGATGGCGACTGCCGGGGCCGTCGAACCAAGCGCCCTTGGGGCCCGCCCCGCCGCTGGCAGTCGGCAGGGCACCACTCGAACCGTGGTCGACGCCGACGTCCGTCCCGCCGGCGGCGCGGTCTGTCGCGAGTGCGGTCCGGGCGGATGCCGTTCGGGCCACGCCAGGCACGGGCATCATCGTGACTGCAGGGATGGTGCGTGCGTGCCCTACTGCCCCGTGCGTCCCGGCACGTTCGGATACTACGGCACCCAGTGGCGGCGCTGGCCCGGCCAGGGAGTGGTGCCAGTCTCGAACGTGGAGGCTGCGACGCCTGTCCAGCCGCCGAAGTCCGCGATCCCGGACGCCGACGAGGAGTCGTTCGGGCCCGAGCCTTCCGACCTGCCGGAACCGGACGTCGGTGCAGGCGCTGGAGAATCGGCCGGTGAGCCGATCGCTCCCGAGCCCGATGCATCCCCTGCCGTCTCGCCCGTCGAGCCGTCCGCCCCCGCTGCCGAATCGCGGGAGGCGCCCCGCGAAATGCCGCGAGAGGACGCACAGCCGAGCAAGCCCGCCGACGCGGAGCCGGCGCCCACGAAGCCGAAGGACGACAACCTCTTCGACGACTCCGCGGCCCGCAAGGTGCGGCGGAAGATCCCGCTGCAGATCGGCGGCACCCCGCGGAATCCGGCCGAGTCCTCAGTGAGGGCGACCTCCCATGAGTCGGTCGTTCCCGGGACGGCCAAGCCCCGCGCGGTGCCGCGGGTGGCCTTCGACCCGCGTGCCGAGTCGGCGAGACTTCGTCAGGCCCAGTGACCAACGCCCCGGCGAGGAATGCGAGAGGCGGGAGTCGAACCCGCACGCCTTGCGGCACTGGAACCTAAATCCAGCGCGTCTGCCAGTTTCGCCACTCTCGCGGAAATCCTGCCGCAAAGTCTACACGCCGCTTGGTCGGTCACGGCGGCGGGCCACGGCCGTCGGCGGCATCCAGCAGTCGCTCGAGATTGCCGGCCCCGTGCTCCCGCGGGGGCCACGAGCCGAGCAGCACGTCCTGCTCGGCCGGGCGGGCGCCGAGGGTTCGCACCGCGAACCGCAGTTCCAGTGACCTGACCTGACGCGCCGGCGGGTGGCGTTGGTTCCATTGCCTGGCGAGAGCCGCGGCGGTGGGCGGCCCAAACACGCTGACACGCGGGCGGGGCAGCACCCACAGGAACTTGTGCCAGCGGTGATGCGGCAGGGACCAGAACCCGCCGTCGGGCCGCTCCGCATCGAGCGGCCGGCCGCCCCGCAGCAGGTCGACCACTTCCCCGTCCGCGAGCACCGCGCGACCGTAGGCCCACTGCTCCTGCCGCGGCACCTCCCCGAACATCGACCATTCCTGCGACACCCCGAGCGCGGTGATCGCGTCGGAGACCGGGCGGGGCAGGGGCGGCCGGCCCAGCAGGCCCCAGAAGTGGGCGAAGCTGATGGCTGCCAGCGCCGCGGCGGTCCCGCAGACCAGGTTCGCCGGCAGGCCGAGTCCGGCCACGCCGCGGCGGGATGACACACCGCAGCGGGTGTCCCAGAACGATCCCGGCACCAGCGCGAGCCAGGCGGTGATCCCGATCGCGGCGAACAGGCCGACCGACATGGTGGCCCAAATGGCCGCATGAAAGAGCACGAACGCCCCGACGAGCCCTGCCCGGACACGCGGGCGGGGCACGGCCAGGAGAATGAACGGTGCCACGAGTTCGACCGCGACGACCGCCCACGTGATGGGAGCCGACAGCCAGCCCACGCGGGCAACCGCCATGCCCAGCCAGTTGCCGTGGTCGTGCACCGAGAGGGCATGCTGCATCGCCTCGCCCGAGAGCCACGAGGCGTTGCACTTCGCGAGCCCGGCGCCGAGGTAGACCGTCGCGATCTGGGTCACGAGAGCCGCCGTCGCCACCGAGCGGGCGGCGGCCGGTTGCCCGCGTTCCCCGCGGCGGAGGGCGTCGACCGACCAGGTCGTGCCGAGCGGCAGGAACATCGACCAGAACAGCATCGCGATCAGCCACAGGTCGCCCGCGTTCGTCGCGGGAGCCGTCCGCTGCACCACGCTCATGACCAGCACCCACGCCGCGGCCGTGCTGAATCGCGTCCAGATCCCGGCGGCGAGCATCCCGCCGGCCACGCCCTCGGCGGCGACCACCGCGCGGCCCCACCCGGGGGCGTCGTCGAGAAAGGCGATCGACCAGGCGGCGGGGGTGCCGTGAAACGCCCGCATCAGGTCGGGCGGGAAGAAGCCGTCCGCATCGACCATCAGCTGGACATCGCGGCCGCGGAGGATGCTGTCGGCGAGCACGACGACCCCGAGGCCGATCCGAAACACGCCCAGGCTTCTGACGTCGAGCGTGAACGAGTCCCGCGCGACCGCCGCGATCACCCCGAAGAGCCGGGGCACCAGCGGCACGGCGCGACCACCCTCGGATGCGTCCACGGAAGCCTTTCTTGAACGGACGACCCCGTGAAACTACAACATCGCGGCCGCCGCGGACGATCCCGATCGCCGTCCGGCGGCCCCGCGGCGCGGTGATCGCGGCCGGGCCCACCCGTTGCAGGAGGAGTCGAGATGCACGTTTCCGTGGTGGTGCTCGGTGGCGGACCCGGCGGCTACGCAGCGGCATTTCTGGCCGCCGACCTCGGCATGCAGGTGGCCCTCGTCGAACGCGACGAGCGGCTCGGGGGCACCTGTCTCCTGCGCGGCTGCATCCCGTCGAAGGCCCTTCTCCACGTTGGCCGCGTGCTTGCGGAGGCCCGCGAGATGGAGGAGTGGGGGATCACCTTCGCGAAGCCAACGCTCGACGTCGCCGCCCTCCGGGCCCGGAAGGACAAGGTGATTGCAACGCTCACGGGCGGGCTCGCACAGCTCGCGCGGCGGCGAAACGTGACGATGGTCCAAGGGGTCGCACGATTTCTGGACTCGACCACGCTCGAGGTGGCCCCGGCGGCGGCCGGCGGCGCGAGCCAGCGGATCACGTTCGACCACTGCATCCTCGCCAGCGGCTCCCGTCCCGCCCGCGTGCCGGCGTTCGACATCGGCAGCCCCCGGGTCATGGATTCGACCGGCGCCTTGGAACTGGCCGACGTTCCCGAGTCGCTGCTCGTGGTCGGCGGCGGCTACATCGGGCTGGAGATGGGGACGGTCTACGCGGAACTCGGCTCGAAGGTGTCGGTCGTCGAACTCACCGACACGCTCTTGCCCGGCGCCGACCGCGACCTCGTCAAGCCGCTTCAGAAGCGGCTCGAGGGGCTGTTCGAGGCGATC
Source organism: uncultured Planctomycetaceae bacterium (assembly GCA_903831155.1). GTDB lineage: Bacteria > Planctomycetota > Planctomycetia > Pirellulales > UBA1268 > QWPN01. Next base: position 15,586 of record CAIKWU010000517.1, read on the forward strand.
ATGCTCCGCACGAAGGTGGTGAAACTCGAGGACACGGGGAAGGGCGTCCGCGTCTCGTTCGAGGGTCCTGATGGCCCGGCGACGAAGGACTTCTCCCGGGTGCTCGTGGCCGTGGGCCGGCGGCCCAACTCCGACGGCCTTGGTCTCGAGAACACGAAGGTCGTGGTCAGCCAGAAGGGCTTCGTCGAGGTCGATGGCCAGCAGCGAACCGCCGACCCTCACATCCTCGCGATCGGCGACGTCTGCGGTGAGCCGATGCTCGCTCACCGGGCGAGCCACCAGGGCAAGGTGGCAGTCGAGGCACTCCACGGCGAGCCCGCCCTGTTCGCGCCGCGGGCGATCCCCGCCGTGGTGTTCACCGACCCTGAGATCGCCTGGGCTGGCCTGACCGAGCATGAGGCGACGGCCGCCGGCAGGAGCGTGGAGGTGAGCAAATACCCCTGGGCGGCCAGCGGCCGGGCCCACGCCCTGGGCCGCACCGACGGGCTCACCAAGATCCTCCTCGATCCGGAGACCGACACCGTGCTCGGCGTCGGGATTGTCGGCCCCGGGGCGGGCGAACTCATCGCGGAAGGGGTGCTCGCCATCGAGATGGGGTGCTCGGCCAGTGACCTGATGGACTCGATCCACCCCCATCCGACGCTCGGCGAGACGGTGGCCTTCAGTGCCGAGAACTACTTCGGCGTCGCGACCGAGATCTTCCGGCCGCGGGCCGAGTCGGCCGGCCGCTGAGGCCCTCAGACGGCGGCAGAGACGGTGGTTTCGGGCGTGGGGCAATCGCCCTAGACGCCCCCACTACGACCCGAATAATCTGAAAAGTCCCCCGAATTTCCCCGGAGCCACGCATGGCCAATCCCATGGACCAGTCCGCCGCCGAGGCCGCCGCCAACGTGCTCGCCGGGGGCTCCTCCCCGCTGCCCCGCGGCGCCCACGCGCCGATGTCGATCGGACAGGTGAGCGACAGTGCCACCGGGCAGCCCGAACTCATGGACGGCGTGTCGGCGGTCGACAGCGACCCGACGGAAACCCGGGAGTGGCTCGACTCCCTCCGCTACGTGATCAACAGCCGCGGCGGCGACCGGGCCGCCTACCTGCTCCAGGCGATCGAGCAGGAGGCCTACCGGCTCGGCGTGCCGATCCCGTTCTCCGCCACGACGCCCTACATCAACACGATCCCGGTGGACCGGCAGCCGCCGTTTCCGGGCAACCGCGAGATCGAGCGGCGGATCAAGAGCATCATCCGCTGGAACGCGATGGCGATGGTCGTCCGCGCCAATCGCGAGGATAAGAGCATCGGGGGCCACATCTCGACGTTCGCGTCGTCCGCCACGCTGGTCGAAGTGGCCCTCAACCATTTCATCCGCGGCCGCAGCGACGACTACTCGGGCGACCAGGTCTACTTCCAGGGGCACGCCTCGCCCGGCATCTACTCGCGGGCCTTCCTGGAGGGGCGGATCACGGAGAAACAGTTGGAGAACTTCCGCCGTGAGTTGGCGGAGGGCGGCGGCCTCTCCAGCTACCCGCACCCGTGGCTGATGCCGGGCTTCTGGGAGTTCCCCACGGTGTCGATGGGGCTCGGGCCGCTGATGTCGATCTACCAGGCCCGCTTCAACAAGTACCTCCAGGATCGCGGCATCAAGGACACGAGCCGGCAGCACGTCTGGTGCTTCATCGGCGACGGCGAGACCGACGAGCCGGAGACTCTCGGAGCGATCTCGCTCGCGGCCCGGGAGAAGCTCGACAACCTCGTGTTCGTGATCAACTGCAACCTGCAGCGGCTCGACGGGCCGGTGCGTGGCAACGGCAAGATCATCCAGGAACTCGAGGGCTGCTTCCGCGGCGCCGGCTGGAACGTGATCAAGGTGATCTGGGGCGACGAGTGGGATTCGCTCCTCGCCAAGGACGACAAGGGCCTGCTCGTCAAGCGGATGAACGAGGTGGTCGACGGGCAGTACCAGAAGTACATCGTCATGCCCGGCGGCTACATCCGCGAGCATTTCTTCGGCGCCGATCCGCAGCTCCTCGAGATGGTCGGGAACCTCTCGGACGAGAAGCTCAAGAAGCTCCGCCGCGGCGGGCACGACCCCGAGAAGGTCTACGCCGCCTATGCCGCGGCGATGAAGTGCCACGGCAAGCCGACCGTGATCATCGCCAAGACGATCAAGGGCTACGGCCTGGGCGAGGTGGGCGAGGGCCGGAACGTCACCCACCAGCAGAAGAAGCTCAACGAGGAGGAACTGCGGGCCTTCCGCTCGCGGTTCGGGATCCCGATCTCCGACGACGAGGTCGCGAAGGCCCCCTTCTACCGCCCGGCCGAGGACTCGGAGGAGATGCGGTATCTCCGCGAGCGCCGCGAGGCCCTCGGCGGCTACGTGCCTTCCCGGCCTCTCGAGTCGCCGAAGCTGCAGACGCCGAAGCTCGACGACTACCGATCGTTCATCGAAAAGAGCGCCGGCCGCGAGGTCTCCACGACCACCGGCGCGGTCACGCTGATGGCGTCGCTGCTGAAGGACAAGTCGGTCGGGAAGTACATCGTGCCGATCGTTCCCGACGAGTCGCGAACGTTCGGCATGGATCCGCTCTTCAAACAGTGCGGCATCTATGCCCATACCGGTCAGCTCTACGAGCCGGTCGACTCCGACCAACTGCTCTACTACCGCGAGGCCAAGGACGGGCAGATCCTCGAGGAGGGGATCACCGAGGCAGGCAGCATGGCCAGCTTCGTGGCCGCCGGGACGTCGTATGCCAGCCACGGCGTGCCGATGATCCCGATCTTCATCTACTACTCGATGTTCGGCTTTCAGCGGATCGGAGACCTGATCTGGGCGGCGTGCGACAGCCGGGCCAAGGGCTTCCTGCTCGGGGGCACGGCGGGCCGCACCACGCTCAATGGCGAGGGACTTCAGCACCAGGACGGCCACAGCCACCTGTTCGCGATGGCCTATCCGACCGTGAAGGCCTACGACCCGGCGTTCGTCTACGAGACGACGGTCATCATGCTCGACGGCCTGGAGCGGATGTACGCCAAGGGCGAGGACTGGATCTACTACATCACGGTCTACAACGAGAACTACGAGATGCCCCACATGCCCGCCGGCTGCGAGGCAGGCATCCTCAAGGGCATGTATCGGCTGAAGGACGTGCCGGCGACGGGCAAGCCGGTCGCCACGCCGCTGCCCCACGTGAACCTGTTCGGCTCGGGCACGATCCTGCGGGAGGTGATCCGGGCGGCCGACCTGCTCGCCGAGCACTGGGGCGTCGCCAGCACCGTGTGGAGCGTCACCAGCTGGAAGGAGCTGCGTCGCGAGGCCCAGGAGTGCCGTCGTTGGAACATGCTTCACCCCGACGCGACGCCGAAGGCCAGCTATCTCGAGGAGACACTCGCGGGCACCTCCGGCGTCTACGTGGCCGCCAGCGACCACGTGCGGGCCGTGCCCGAGCAGCTTGATCCGTGGGTTCCCGGCGGCCTGTTCGTGCTCGGCACCGACGGCTTCGGCCGCAGCGAGCTCCGGGGGAAGCTGCGGAGGCACTTCGAAGTCGATGCGGAGTGCATCGCCGTCGGCGTGCTGTCGCGGCTGGCGTCCACCGGTGCCATCGGCACGCACGTCGTGTCCGAGGCGATCACCCGCCTCGGCGTCGATCCCGCGAAGGTCGATCCAGCCTCCGCGTGAGCCCGTCCGGCCCACCTCCTTTTCAGATATCCCCTTCCGTCCCGACCACCTCCATCCTGCGGAACGATCTCATGGCCACCGAATTCAAGCTTCCTGACCTCGGCGAGAACATCGCATCGGGTGACGTCGTCACCGTATTCGTTTCGGAAGGGGACGTGGTGAAGCCCGGTCAGCCGCTTCTCGAGGTGGAGACCGACAAGGCCGTGATCGAGGTTCCCTGCCCGCCCGGCGGCCTGATCGCGAAGGTGCTGGTCAAGAAGGGGGACACCGTGAAGGTCGGGCAGGCTCTTGTGCTGCTCGACGCCCCCGGCGCGGCGCCGGCGACTCCCGCGGCCGAGCCGCCGAAGGCTGCGGCCCAGCCGGCCCCCGTTGCCTCGCCGAAGCCGGCACCCCCGGCTCCCACCCCGGTCGCGGCCGCGCCGACCCCGGCACCGGCACCGGTGCCGAAACCGTCCGTCGCGATCGACGCCCCCCCTGCGGTCGCCGCCACTGCCACCGTCGAGCCCGCCGGCCCGGCCGTCCGCCGGCTGGCCCGCGAACTCGGCGTCGACCTCGCCCGCGTGAAGGGATCGGGGCAGGCAGGTCGGATCGTCCGCGAGGACGTGATCGCCGCGGTGCGGCATGCGAGCTCGTCGCCGGCGTCCCGCTCGCGGCCCGAGTCGGGCTCCACGGAGCGGGATGACTGGGGGCCGATCCGCCGCGAGCAGATGTCGCGGATGCGGAAGACGATCGCGGCCAACATGGTCCGCAGCGTGCAGACCATCCCGCACCTGACGAACTTCGACGACGCCGACGTCACCGAACTGGAGGCGCTCCGCAAGGCGAGCGCCCCGGAGTATGCGAAGAACAACCTCAAGCTCACGGCCCTGTCGTTCGTGATCAAGGCGGTGAGCCTCTCGCTCCGCCAGCATCCGGCGATCAATGCCACGATCGACATGGAGAAGGGCGAGATCGTGTACAAGGACTACGTGAACGTCGGGCTCGCCGTCGACACCCCGCGGGGGCTCGTGGTTCCGGTGCTTCGCGACTGCGACCAGATGTCGATTCCGCAGGTCGCCCACGCGGTGGCCGAGACGGCCGAGAAGGCCAAGAACGCCCAGTACGGGATCGAGGATCTGCGGGGCGGCACCTTCACCATCAGCAACCTCGGTGCCGTCGGCGGGGCGTACTCGACCCCGATCATCAACTGGCCCGAGGTGGCGATCCTGCTGCTGGGCCGCTCCCGGAAGATGCCGGTGGTGCACGACGACCGGGTCGAGGCCCGGCTGATGATGCCGCTTTCGCTGTCGTACGACCACCGCGTCGTCGACGGTGCGATGGCGGCCCGGTTCCTCAACGAGGTGATCGGCTACCTCGAGAGCCCGGGACGGCTCCTCCTCGCCATGTGAACGGCTATTCTTTCCCACCCGCCTTCCGAATCTCCGGTGCCGCCCCCCGGGAGGCGGCGGGCCCGGATCCAACCGTGAGCATCAACGACAGCATCGATTCCGCGGGAACTGCGAGCCTCGCATTCCTCGAGGAACTTTTCGCCCAGTATCAGGCTGACCCCGGCAGCGTCCCCGCCGACTGGAGGGCCTACTTCACCGCCTTGGCGGCCGGAGGGCCGGGGGCTTCGGCCAATGGCCGTGCGGCGGCTCCCGCGCCGCCTGCGGACGCGGCGACGGCACCTCCGCGTGTGCGGCCAGCTTCGACCCTCGTCGCGCCCGACGGCATCGCGACGGCGCACGCGGTCGCCATCTCCAACGGCGCGGTCAAGCTGGCCGCGGCCCCCGCCGGGGAGGCGATGCCGCTGCCGCTGCCGCCGGTCGCTTCGGGCACGGCCGGTGAGGAGCGGGTCGCGTTTCTTCAGGATCGCGTCGACCAGCTGGTCCGCGCCTACCGCGTCCGCGGGCACCTGATGGCCGAGATCGATCCGCTCGGTCGCCCGCGGCCCGGCATGCCGGAACTCGACCCGGCCTTCTACCACCTCACCGAGGAGGACATGGACCGGTCCTTCTCGACCGACACGATCGAGGGACCGCAGTCGATGTCGCTGCGGCAGATCATCAGGCGGCTGCGGAACACCTACTGCCGGTCGATCGGGGTGCAGTTCATGCACATGGACGACCTGCGGGTGCGGCAGTGGCTGCAGGTGCGGATGGAGGGCTGCGAGAACCGGATCCAGCTCGACCGCCGCCGGCAGCTCCGCATCTATCGCCAGATGACGACGGCGGCGGTCTTCGAGGAGTTCATCCAGAAGCGGTTCCTGGGGGCGAAGAGCTTCTCGCTCGAGGGTTCCGAGACGCTGATCCCGCTGCTCGAGATGGCGATCGAGCGGGCCGCGGCCCAGGACATCCGCGACTGCGTGCTGGCGATGGCCCATCGGGGCCGCCTCAACGTGCTGGCCAACGTGATGGGGAAGAGCCCGCAGCGGATCTTTCGCGAGTTCGCCGACATGGACCCGGAGCTCCACGTGGGCCGCGGCGACGTGAAGTACCACCTCGGCCACTCGACCGACTACAGGGCCGCCAACGACAAGAGCATCCACCTCACGCTCTGCTTCAACCCGAGCCACCTCGAGTTCGTGAACCCCGTGGCGATCGGTCGGATGCGGTCGCGGCAGGACCGTGCCGGCGACCTGTCGCGGCAGCACGGCATGGTGATCCTGATCCACGGCGACGCCGCGTTCGCCGGCGAGGGAATCATCCAGGAGACGCTCAACCTCAGCGAACTCGACGCGTACCGCGTGGGGGGCACGCTGCACGTCATCGTCAACAACCAGATCGGTTTCACGACCGGTCCTCGCGAGTCCCGCAGCTGCATGTATGCCACCGACGTGGCGAAGATGCTTCAGATCCCGATCTTCCACGTCAACGGCGAGGATCCGGAGGCGGTGGCCCAGGTCGTGAACCTGGCGACGGACTTCCGTCGGGAGTTCCAGCGGGACGTCGTGATCGACATGTACTGCTTCCGCCGCCGCGGCCACAACGAGGCCGACGAGCCGGCGTTCACGCAGCCCGCCCTGTACCGTGTGATCGAGAACCGGCCGAGCGTCCACGAGAGCTACCTCGAGAAGCTGCTCAAGCTCGGTGAGGTGACCGCCGACGAGGCGAGGCAGATCGCCGAGCAGCAGCATGCGAAACTCGCCGCCGACCTGACGGTCGCCAAGAGCGAGGAGTATGTCCACCGGGACGACATCGGCGGTCTCTGGGCCTTCTACATCGGCGGCCGGGAGCGGGACGCCGCGGAGGTGGACACGGGGGTCCGCCGCGAGGTCCTGGAGCATCTCCTGGAGCGGCTCATCGCCCTGCCCGAGGGCTTCCAGCCCCATGCGAAGATCCGCAAGTTTCTGGAGAACCGCGTGCAGATGGCGGCGGGCGGCATGCCGCTCGACTGGTCGGCCGCCGAGGCACTGGCCTACGCGTCGATCGCCACGCAGGGCCTGCGGGTCCGCATCTCGGGCCAGGACAGCCAGCGGGGAACCTTCAGCCACCGGCACGCGGTGATCCACGACGCCGTGACCGACGAGACCTGGTGCCCGCTGGAGCACCTCGGCCCGGATCAGGCGCCCGTGGAGATCTACAACAGCCCGCTCTCGGAGGCGGGCGTGCTGGGCTTCGAGTACGGATACAGCCTCGACTGCCCGGACGGGCTCGTGGTCTGGGAGGCCCAGTTCGGCGACTTCGTCAACGCGGCGCAGGTGGTGATCGATCAGTTCATCGTCAGTGCCGAGGACAAGTGGAACCGCCTCTCGGGGCTCGTGATGCTCCTGCCGCACGGGTTCGAGGGACAGGGGCCCGAGCACTCGAGCGCGAGGTTGGAGCGATTCCTCTCGCTCTGTGCCAAGGACAACATCCAGGTGGCGCAGCCCACGACGCCGGCCCAGCTGTTCCACCTCCTGCGGCGGCAGGTGCTCCGCGTCTGGCGGAAGCCGCTGGTGGTGATGACCCCGAAGAGCCTGCTGCGGCATCCAGGCTGCGTGTCGTCGATGGACGACCTCGTGAAGGGGGGCTTCCAGCGGGTGATCGCCGATGCGTCGGGCATGCCGGCCCGTGATACCCACCGCGTGCTGCTCTGCAGCGGCAAGGTGGCCTATGAACTCGAGAAGCGCCGGCAGGATCTCGGGCGTCGCGACGTGGCGATCATCCGCGTGGAGCAACTCTATCCCCTTCCCAGGCAGGCGCTCGAGGAGGCCCTGGCGCACTACACGCCGGGCACGCCGGTCGTGTGGGTGCAGGAGGAGCCGGAGAACATGGGAGCCTGGCGGTTCATGCGGATCCACTTCGGGGAGAAGCTGTTCGACCGCTTTCCGTTCTCGGGCGTCTGCCGGCAGAGTGCCGCGAGCCCCGCCACCGGCTCCAAGAAGAGCCACGATCTCGAGCAGAACGAACTGCTCACCGCCGCGTTCACGAGCTGACCAGTCCCCCACGAGGCCGCCTGCCGGCGGCGCATTCCATGCCCATCGAGCTGAAGGTTCCCGAGGTCGGCGAGTCGATCACCGAGGTGATGATCGGCGCCTGGAAGAAGCAGGAGGGTGACTCCGTCGCGGGCGACGAGTCCGTGGTGGAGATCGAGAGCGACAAGGCCACGGTCGAGCTTCCGGCGCCGGTGGCGGGAACGATCACGAAGGTGCTCAAGGGAAGCGGCGAGCGGGCGGTCGTGGGCGAGGTGATCGGCCTGCTGGAGCCCGTCGCCGCCGGAACTCCGGGTGTCACGTCGCCGCCCACCGTGGGCGTGAAGCGGAGCGAGAGCACGACCACGATCGGCTCGGTCCAGCAGCCGCCGCCCGCGCCCGTCATGCCGCCCCGCGTCATGCCCGCCGCCGCCAGGGTGCTCGGCGAGGCGGGAGCGGCCCCGGGAGGCGTCACCGGCACCGGCCCCGGGGGACGGGTGACAAAAGCCGATGCGGTCTCCGCCACGGCCGTGCCCTCCGTGCCGGCTGCGAAGCCCCCGGCCCCTGCGGCTCGGGCGGCGGCCCCGGTGCCAACGCCGGCGCGTGGCAGCCGCGAGGAGCGGTATCAGCTGATCAGCCCGATCCGCCAGCGGATCGCCGAGCGGCTCGTGGAGGCCCAGCAGCAGGCCGCGCTCCTGACGACGTTCAACGAATGCGACATGACCGCCGTGATGGCCTTGCGAGGCAAGTTCAAGGACGTGTTCCAGGAGAGGTATGGCGTGAAGCTCGGCTTCATGTCGTTCTTCGTCCGAGCGGCCGTCGAGGCGCTGCGGGCGGTGCCGCAGGTCAACGCGGAGTATCGCGAGCCCCACATCGTGTTTCGCGACTACTACGACATCGGCATCGCGGTCGGCGGCGGCAAGGGCCTCGTCGTCCCAGTGATTCGCAATGCCGAACTGCTTTCGTTCGCCCAGATCGAGCAGACCATCGGCGACTTCGCCCGGAGGGCCGCCGAGAACAAGGTGAAGCTCGAGGAGCTCCAGGGGGGGACGTTCACGATCTCGAACGGCGGCGTCTACGGCTCGATGCTCTCCACGCCGATCATCAACCCGCCGCAGAGCGGAATCCTCGGCCTGCACTCGATCCAGGACCGCCCCATGGCCGTGAACGGCCAGGTGGTGATCCGGCCGATGATGTATCTCGCGCTCACGTATGACCACCGGCTCGTCGATGGCCGCGAAGCAGTCACCTTCCTGAAGCGGATCAAGGACACGATCGAAGACCCCTCGCGACTGATGCTGGAAGTCTGACCCAGATCCCTGTGGCGACCGTGCCGGCAACGGCGAGCGGGGCTGGGGCGGAAGCCGAAGGAGCCTTGGGATTTTCACCCGCCGGAGTCGAGACCTACGCCGGACGACGTGCGAAAAGACCACAGCGACGCAGGCTTCCGCCCCAGCCCCTCGGCCCCACCGGTTTTTCCCTCCCGAGACGCATCCATGCCCACCCATGACCTCCTCGTGATCGGCGGCGGCCCTGGCGGCTACGTGGCCGCGATCCGCGCCGCCCAGCTCGGCATGAACGTCGGGCTCGTGGAGAAGGAGCCGCGGCTGGGCGGCACCTGCCTGCGGGTCGGCTGCATTCCGTCCAAGGCGCTCCTCGAGTCGAGCCACAAGCTGGAGATGGCCCGGCACGATCTCGGCCGTCATGGCGTGAACGTCACGGGCGTGTCGTTCGATCTCGCCGCGATGATGAAGCGGAAGGACGACGTCGTCTCCACGCTCGCCAAGGGGATCGATGCCCTGCTGGCGAAGAACCGGATCACACGGCACGTGGGCTCGGGTCGGCTGGCGGGCAGCGGCCGCGTCGAGGTGCAGGCCGCCGATGGCGGCGTGACGGTGATCGAGAGCCCGCGGGTCATCGTCGCCGTCGGCAGCCGCAGCATCGTGCTCCCGGGCGTGGACGTGGATGGCCGGTTCGTGGGCACCAGCACCGAGGCGCTCTCGTTCGACGCCGTGCCGAGCCACCTCGTGGTGATCGGCGGCGGGTACATCGGCCTGGAGCTCGGCACCGTCTGGCGTCGACTCGGGGCGAAGGTGACGGTGCTCGAATACGCCGACCGGATCCTCGCGGGCATCGACGGCGAGATCGCCACCGAGGCACTCGCCCTGTTCCGGAAGCAGGGGCTCGACATCCGGCTCGGTGCGAAAGTGACGCGGGCCAGGGCCGACGGCAACGCGGCGATCGTCGAGTGTGCGGGCCAGGAGCCGATCCGCTGCGACCGCGTGCTTGCGGCGACGGGGCGGCGGCCGGCGACCGACGGCATCGGGCTCGAGACGGTCGGGATCGCCACCGACCCTCGCGGCTTCATCCCGGTCGATGCCCACTTCCGCACCTCGGCGGCGGGCGTGTGGGCGATCGGCGACTGCATCCCCGGCCCCATGCTCGCCCATAAGGCCGAGGAGGATGGCGTCGCCTGCGCCGATGCCATCGCCGGGAAGTGGTCGCACGTGGACTACGACCTCGTGCCCGCGGTCGTGTTCACGCACCCGGAGATCGCCGCGGTGGGAAAGACCGAGGAGCAGCTCGGATCCGCAGGGACGGCCTTCCGGAAGGGCGTATTCCCGTTCCGCGCCAATGGTCGGGCCCGGACCATCGACGAGACGACGGGCAAGGTGAAGGTGCTCGCCGACGCGTCCACCGACCGGGTGCTCGGCATCCACATCATCGGCCCGGCCGCGGGCGACCTGATCGGCGAGGCGGCGGCAGCGATGGCGTTCGGGGCGACGGCCGAGGACATCGCCCGAGTCTGCCACGCCCATCCGACGCTCCCCGAGGCCCTGAAGGAGGCGGCCCTGGCCGTGTCCGGCTCCGCCATCCACGCCTGACAGGCTCTCAAGGCGGTTTTCCCCGGACGAACCGGGGGTGCGGCGGTCGGCACGCCGCCGATATCATCCGCGCATGCGTTTTCCCGTGATCAGGCCTGCGATGCCCCCGGTGGAACGGTGGGCCGGGTTCCTGGCGGAGTCGTACGAGGCGAAGCGGTTCTCGAACTTCGGGCCGCTGGCCACGAGGCTCGAGGCAGTGCTCGCCCGCGCCTGGGGCGGCGACCACTCGGCGTGCGTGCTCGCCTCGAGCGGTACGGCGGCCATCGCCGCGCCGTTGATTGCCAGGGGCGTGCGCGGCCCGGTACTGCTGCCCGCTTTCACCTTCCCCGCGACGCTCGCCGCGATCCGCATGGCCGGCGCGGAGCCGGTGCTCGTCGATGTCTGCGCGACGACGTGGACGACCGACGCGACGATGCTCGACGCCGCGCTCGCCGCATCGGGGGCCCGCGCGGCGGTCGTGCTGCGTCCATTCGGCCTCCGCACCGACCTCTCCCTCCATGCCCGCGTCGCCGAGCGTCACGGCGCCGTGCTGGTGATCGACGACGCGGCGGGCCTCGGCGTGGAGCGGAGCCTGCCCGAGAGCGATCCGTGGGTCTACGAGGCCTATTCGCTGCACGCGACCAAGCCCTTCGGGATCGGCGAAGGGGGCGCTGTCTTCGCCCATCGCGACGTCGAGGAGCGGCTGCGGCGGGCCATCAACTTCGGGCTGCCGAACCCCGACGGCACGCACGAGCCGACGTGGGGCATCAATGGCAAGATGGCCGAGGTCCAGGCGGCGATGGGGCTGGCGGTCGCCGAGGCCTTCGCCGGCCAACTCGTCCGCCGCCGGACCCTGGCGGCCCGGTACGGGGCGATGGCGGCGTCGTTCCCGGGGGTCCACTGCCGCCAGGAGACCGCCGACGGAGCCTGGCAGTTCTTCCCCCTGCTCCTGCCGGGGTCGCGAGCCGCCGACCGGTTCACGGAGGAGACCCGCCACCGGGGCATGGAGATCCGCCGCTACTACGCGCCGTCGCTGTCGCGGTTCCGCGACGTGCGGCGGCTCCACGAGTGCCCCGTCTCGGAGGATCTCGCCGGGCGGATGTGCTGCGTGCCGGTCTACCCCGACGCCAGCGACGGTGAGATCGACGAGATGGTCGCCATCGTCGCGGATTCCCTGCGGGCCAGCCTGGCGGGAGCGTGATCATGGCGATGGGCCCGTTCGATCGCTGGTGTGCGAAGGCGTTCGGGGAGCTGCTCGGCATCGCGGTGCCCCTCGAGCTGCCGCCGCCGGTTGCGGGCTGGCCCGAGAGCCCGGAGGAGGGCTGGGAGACCGCCTGGGAGGAGGCCACGCGGGCCCTCGTGAACCGGGCGGGCGCGGGCTTCGACGAGCGACGACGGGCCCGCGGTTCGGCGCTCGCGTCGGCCCTCGACCGGGAGGCGGCTGCCGTGGACCGCGACACGCTGCACGCCGTCGTGGCCGAGCGGATCGCGATCGCCCGCCAGGATCGCTTCACCTGCGATCCCAGCGAGAACTTCTGGTACTTCAAGATCAACCACGGCTACTGGGAGCAGCTCTACGGCATCTTCGGCACTCCCGATCCCGGGAAGATGCGGTTCCGGTCGCCGGAACGGTATCGCGAGGCCTATGTCGATTCCGGGTTCGCCACCGTGCTCGATTCGCTCGTCGTTCGATTCGCCCGGGACGACGGCACCACGATCACATTTCCCGGGATGCACTTCGGCGCGAGCCTCGAGGCTGGAAACCACGATCACGAGACGGTGCTGGCGCGGTTTCCGACGATTCCTCACGGCATCCAGTCGATTGCGGTCGGGGCCACGATCGGCATGCTGGCCGTGTTCGATTCGCTGTTCGGTTCCCGGTCGCTGTCGTTCGCGGACGGCAGCTTTCCGAAACTGGCCGCCATGGGGGGCATGCTCCGCGAGACGCTCACCGGCTTCGCCCGGCACTCCGATCGGGTCATCTTCGTGGTGCCGCCCCATCTTCGGGGACTGACGCTCGACGGCCTCGACATCCCACAGGAGACGCTGCCGGTCCCGGGGCAGCGGGTGCACGAGTGCTGGGCGGCCGCGCTGCGGGCCACGGTGGGGCACGTGCTCGGCAGGCTCGAATCGGACGACCGGGTGCTCGTGATCACGCAGTCTGCGGTATTCGCGGCGATGCTCTGCCTGTTTCTCAGGGCGGCCGGGGAGGCGGTGGTGCCCCCGGGAAAGCGGATTTTCTTCTTCGATCTCGGCCAGGTGATCGACTCCGCGACGCCGGAGTCGGGCGGCGTGTGGATCAGCCGGCACACCGTGCACGATCCCGCGCTCTTTCGCATCACCGGCGTCGAGCCGGAGCTCCCGCATGCACAACGCTGACTACCTGTCTCGCGAGGCCCTTGAGCGGCTCGGTTTCGCCTCCCTCGGCGAGCATGTGCTCATCCACCCCACCTGCGTGCTCGTGGGCTGCGGGCGAATGCGGATCGGCTCGCACGTGCGGATCGACCCCTTCTGCGTGATCACCATGTCGGCCGAGTTCGTGATCGGCGACCGCGTGCACATCTCCGCGCACGCGAGTCTGCTGGGGGCCGGCGGCATCACGATCGGTGACTACGCCTGCATCTCGCACGGCACACGGGTGCTGTCGTCGTCGGACGACTTCTCGGGGCCGTCCATCTGCGGGCCACTGGTGCCGCCCGAGTGGAGGCACGTCGTCACCGCTCCGATCCAGGTGGCACGGCACGGAGTTCTCGGCGCGAACTCGGTGATCCTCCCGGGCGGCGGCCTCGGCGAGGGAGCCACGGTCGGGGCCCTGTCGCTCGTGAAGGCCGTGCTCGAGCCGTGGACGGTGAATGCCGGTGTCCCGACCCGCGTGGTCGGTCGGCGCGACCGTGAGGGGGTGCTCGCCGAGGAGCGCTCGTTGGCGGCTCAGCTCCGCGGCTGAATGCCGGCGATCACCACCGCCAGCCAAGACCTGCGTCGGAGAAGAACGGAGCCGTATCGCGGGCGAGCGCCCAGCCGACGCGAAGCCCCATTTCGAGGTTCCGCGTGAGCATCACGTGGAACCCGGGGCTGACGTAGGGCTCGCTTCGCGCATGACTCGTGCCGGCCGAGTAGGAGCCGAACCACTCTGCGTGCACCTCGAGCCGCTCGGCGAGTGGCACGCGGAGCACGGCCGATGGCGTCCAGCGGCTGTACCAGTCGGTCAGGCCCTCCGAGTACGCATAGCGGATCGCTGTGTCGAGCCTCCAGCCACTGGGCAGCTCCCAGCCGGCCACGCCCGTGGCGACGGGCACGGTGCCGAAGACATCGCCGTAGGTGGGAGTCGAACCCTCGATGATGAAGCATGCCTCGGGGCGGAGGCCGTCCTGATCGGACAGGGCGGCCTTGAGTCCGTAGAGCACGCTCGACTCGTAGAGCGTGGTGCCGTCGAGCCGGCCTTCGCCCACCTCCACGCTCGTCACGATCGTGCCCTGCGAGCCGACGCCGTAGTTGGCCCCGATCCGCCACTCCAGCCACTCGGTCGCGCCGATTCGGAACAGCGACTCCGGATAGTTGTTGGTGGGGGGCCCGTCGAGATTGTCGATGTAGACGTGCGATGCCTCGAGCAGCACCGTGCCCGGAGCCACGCAGTGGGTGCAGGGCGTGAAAGCGTCGCGGTCGGTGCCGAGGTCCCACTCGCCGGCGTTGGCTGCGCGGCCGAGGGCCACGGCCAGCACGACGATCACCGCAGCCCTCCCCATGAACGCCCCCCCGCCTCCTTCGATCGGCGAAAGCGGAGCACGGCAATCCGCCTGGCCGGCGGGACCGGCAGGGTTTGCGCCGGAACCCCGGATTCCGCCCCAACGATCAGCGATAGCGGGCCATCAGGGCGTCGAGGGCGCCGGCGCCCGGGCAGAGCCGGTCGAACGGGATGTCGATCAGGGGCGACTCGGGGGTTCTGAGCAGGTCGTGCATCTCGCGGCTGTTCTCGTCCACGAACAGGAGACCGGTGGCGATCTCCCCCCGCTGCTGGCAGGCACGGACGTGGGCGTAGGCGCTCGACCGGTCGGTCGGGTCGTAGTCCGCTGCCGTGCTCCGCAGGCGGACGCAACTGCCGTCGTGCATCTGGACGACGCGGAGCTGGTCGCCCGAATCGGGCAGCGTGATCTCGGCGTGCACCGGCACGTAGTCCGCGTGGACCGCCTCGACCTCGTGCTCGCGGGTGTACTTGTAGCTCTTCGTCGATCCCTCGTGGTCGTTGAACGTCACGCAGGGGGAAATGACGTCGACGAGTGCCAGCCCCTTGTGGGACAGGCCTGCCTTGAGGATCGGCACCAACTGCTTCTTGTCGCCCGAGAACGAGCGGGCCACGAAGGTCGCCCCGATCGAGAGCGCGAGGAGCGCCGGGTCGATCGGCGCCTGCTCGTTGGCCTCGCCCCGCTTCGAGGTCGAGCCGACGTCGGCCGAGGCGGAGAACTGGCCCTTCGTAAGGCCGTAGACACCGTTGTTCTCGATCACGTAGAGCATGTTCACGTTGCGGCGGATGGCATGGGCCATCTGGCCGATCCCGATCGAGAGCGAGTCGCCGTCGCCGGAGATGCCGATGTAGGTCAGCCCGCGGTTGGCCGCGGCCGCACCCGTGGTCACCGACGGCATCCGGCCGTGCACGGAGTTGAAGCCGTGCGACTGCTTCATGAAGTAGGCGGTCGTCTTCGACGAGCAGCCGATGCCGCTCATCTTGGCGGCGCGATGCGGTTCGAGCTCGAGCTCCCAGGCGGCCTGCACGAGCGCCGCCGTGACGGAGTCGTGGCCGCAGCCGGCGCAGAGGGTGGACATCACCCCCTCGTAGTCCCGGATGGTCAGGCCGAGACTGTTCTGTCGAAGGCTCGGGTGACGGACAGGGGGCTTGGCGATCGAGGTCATGCGGGCACTCCGGACAGGTGGCTGCTGACGGCCTCGACGACGACCCTGGCCGTCAGGGGCATGCCGCCGTAGTCGAGGATCGGGATCAGGTCGGCGGGCGCAACGCCGAGTTCGATCGTCAGGAGCGACCTCAGCTGGCCGTCCCGGTTCTGCTCGATCACGAACACCCGGTCATAGGACTCCAGGAACTCCCTCACCTCCTCCCCGAAGGGGAAGGCCCGGATCCGCATCACGTCGACGAGGATGTCCTGAGCCCTCAACCGGTCGGCGGCTTCGCGGACGGCCGCGTCGCAGCCGCCGAGCGTCACCAGCCCGATGTCGGCGCCCTCCTGCAGCGTGAAGGCCGGCTTCGGCACGATCGTGGCGGCATGGGCGAACTTCCGCCGCAGCCGGTCGACGACCTCCATGTAGGCGTCGGAGTCCTCGGTGTAGCCGGCGTGTTTGTCGTGGCCGGAGCCACGGACGAAGTAGGCCCCCTTGCCCCCCACGCCGGGCAGCGTGCGGGCGGCGATGCCGTCGCCGTCGACGTCGAGGTAGCGGGAGAACTTCTTGAGCTTCTCGAGGGCGGCGGCGTCGAACACCTTGCCGTGGTCGGGGCGGTAGGAGTCGTCCCACTTCAGCCGCTTGACCATCCAGTCGTTCATGCCGATGTCGAGATCGGTGGCCACGAACACGGGGGTCTGCAGGCGGTCGGCGAGGTCGAAGCTCTGCACGGCCATCTCGAAGGCCTCGTGCGGGTTGGCCGGGAAGAGGATCGGGTGCTTGGTGTCGCCGTGCGAGGCGTAGGCCAGGGAGAGCAGGTCGGCCTGCTGGGTCCGGGTGGGCATGCCCGTGGCCGGACCGCACCGCTGGATGTCGAAGAACACCGCGGGGATGTCGGTGTAGTAGGCCAGGCCGATGAACTCCTGCATCAGCGAGATGCCGGGGCCCGACGTGTTGGTGAAGGCCCGGGCACCGGCCCAGCCCGCCCCGATCACGATCCCGGCCGCGGCGAGCTCGTCCTCGGCCTGCAGAATCGCGTAGCGCCGCTCGCCGGTCTCCTTGTCCACCCGGTATTTCTCGCAGAACGCCTTGAAGCCCTCCATGAGCGACGTGGCCGGCGTGATCGGATACCACGCACCGACCGTCGCACCCGCGTAGACCGCCCCCAGGGCGCAGGCCGTGTTGCCGTCGATCAGGATCGAATCCCCCGTGGCGTCCATCTTCTCGAGGCGAAAGGGCAGGGGGCAGGGGCAGTGCTGCGTGGCGTAGTCGTGGCCCAGGCGGATCGCCTTGTAGTTCGACTCGAGCAGCTTCGGTTTCTTGCCGTAGGTCTCGGTGAGGAGCTTGTCGACGACCTCCATGTCGATCCCGAGGAGGGCCGTCAGGGCGCCCGTGTAGGCGATGTTCCGCAGCAGCGTCCGCTCGCGGTCTCCCTCGAACGACTCCACGCACAGCCGCCCGAACGGGATCCCGAGGATCGTGATGCCCTCCCGCTCCAGCTCCCTCGGCAGGGGCCACGAGGAGTCGTAGAGCAGGTAGCCGCCCGGGCGGACCGTGGCCACGTCCTTGGCGTAGGTGGCGGGATTGAGGGCCACCACGAGATCGACCTCCGACGGCCGCGCGGTGTAGGCGTCCTTGCTGACGCGGATCTCGTACCAGGTGGGCAGGCCCTGGATGTTGGACGGGAAGATGTTCTTGCCCGACACCGGGATGCCCATGCGGAAGATCGCCTGCATGAGGAGGCCGTTGGCGCTCGCGGAGCCGGTGCCGTTGACCGTCCCGATCTTGAAGGCGAAATCGTTGACGCCGTTCATGCCTTCACCAGTTCTCCTTGTTCGCAGGCGGCCCCCGCCACCGGCTTGATCAGGTCGAACAGCCGCATATCCCACGCCGCCGTGGGGCACCGTTCGGCGCAGAGTCCGCAGTGCAGGCAGACGTCTTCGTCCTTGACCATCACCCGCTTCGTCTGCGGGAGCGGCTCGGAGAGGTAGATCTCCTGCGAGAGATTGACCGCCGGTGCCGACAGTCGCTGCCGGAGGTCGGCCTCCGGTGAGTGGTTGGTCGTGATCGTCAGGCAGTTCGTCGGGCAGACGTCGATGCAGGCGTCGCACTCGATGCACTTCGGCGGCGCGAAGTGCGTCTGGATGTCGCAGTTGAGGCACCGCGACACCTCCGTCGCCACCTGCTCGGGGGAGAAGCCGAGTTCCACCTCCACGTTGAGGTCGCGGAACCGCTTGGCGAGCTCCTCGTGCCGCATCACCTGCCGCGCCGCCGGGTCGTAGTCGTTGGCGTAGGCCCAGCTGTGCAGGCCGTTCTTCACGCTCACGAGCGTCATGCCCTCGGGCGGCCGCTCGGTGACCGGCCGCTCGTGGCAGGCGAGGTCGATCGAGATCGCGGCCTGGTGGCCATGGGCCACCGCCCAGATGATGTTCTGCGGTCCCCAGGCGGCGTCACCCCCGAAGAACACCTGCGGGTGCGTGCTCTGGTGCGTGACCCGGTCGACGACCGGCATCCCCCGGTCATCGAATGCCACGCCGATGTCCCGCTCGATCCAGGGGAAGGCGTTGTCCTGCCCGATCGCGAGGATCACCGCGTCGCACGGGATCACGATCGTCCCGGTCACGCGGCTCGTGGCCCTGCCGTTGGCGGCCTCCGTCCACTCGAGCACCTCGAACTCCATGCCCACGAGCCTGCCGCTCTCCACCACCATCCGCGTGGGGGCGTGGTTCTCGATGATCTCGACCTGCTCCTCCTCGGCGTCCTCGAGCTCCCAGGGGGATGCCTTGAAGTGCTTCCGGCCGCGGCGGGCCACCACCTTCACGTCGGTCGCTCCGAGCC
>CAIKWU010000518.1 GCA_903831155.1 uncultured Planctomycetaceae bacterium
ACCTCGATGTCTTCGGCACCCATCGGTTTACTGACGGACAAGTGCGCTGGTGGTTTCAGCGAATCCAAGGCGTGGAGTTCGACAGCGCCGGGGATTACGAACGGGTGCACCGGATCACCGGCGGCGTGCCCTTTCTCGTCGATGCCTTCCAGGCGTGCCTGATGCCCAATGGTTCACCCGACGGCGGGATGACGCCATCGGCGGCGGTTCTCGCCGACGCGATCGCGGAGTTCCAACTGCTCGTCGATGCCGGCCCCTTGGGCACGAAACTCCCCTTCTTCCTGACGCCGCGGGAAATCGATTTGCTGCGTATGGTCGTGACCATCAGCGACGCGGATACAGGAGCGAGTTGCGATCGGTTCCAGCCTGTCATGGAGTGGATCTGTGACCTGTGGACGAGCGATTTCTTCGAGGAGGCATGGCGACGGGATTTCCCCTCCGTTCCCTTCCCTCAGCCATACGGCCGGGGGCAGGACGACCTCGTCTCGCTCGAGACGCTCGTGCTGGCAGGATTGGTCCGATCCCGGCGGGACACGGCACCGGCCGCGGCCCGGCTGCTCGCCTTCGAGACCGGGGATCCGATCGTCGTGCTGACGAAGCGGCTGAAGTGACACCATGCGGATCAGGGTCCAACTCGCGGAGCAGCTGCTCGCGTGGCGGTTCCACGGCCTCGATTCACTCGCCGACTACATTGCATCGCGTCCCTGGCTTGGGAAGCCCGCGATCGAGATCGTGAGGGTCGCCGACGAGGCCAGCGCAGCCGCCGTGCTCGCCGCGATCGAGGACGAATGCCTGCTGGCTTCGCGGGACGGCGGTGCCGTCCGCGCTCACGTGGTGCCCGCCCCCGCGGTCGTCGAGCGCGGGCCCGTCGCGGCCCTTGCGGCGTGCTTGGATCTTCATGGCGAGATGGGCGACCTCGAGGCGGCGACAGCCGTGGGGACGGAGGCGGCGGTCGCCTCGAGGTTGTTCCTGTTTCCCCCGCTTCCATCCGACCGCCCCCAACTTCGCTCCGAACTCGAGCAGTTTGCGGACCTCGTGACGAAGGTCGAGTCACTGGCAAGGTTCGCGGTCGTCTGTCTCGACACGCCCGCCTGCCCGCTCGGCGGCCGCTGCCACGACCTGATCGATGGGTTGATACCTGCCCCAACCGATCTCCTCTCCGCCACCGAGGCAGCAGCCTGGAGGATCTATCTCCACCATCGGATCGCGTGGGAGACCGGGGGTCGACTTGCGGATGCCGTCGCGCTCGAGGGACAACTCACGTCCGGCGGGCTGCCCGTGGGTGCGGACCAGGCGTTGGAGGATCGCCTCGTGAAGGCAGCCACGAAGCGATTCGCGCTGCTCGACGCGGCGATCCGGTCCTCGATCGAGACGGGGGTTCGGAAGTCCAGCGCCCGGGAGGATCTGACGGGATCGTTTTCGACGGACCACTTCTGGAGTCCGACGGAGACTGCGGGACTCCTGCCGAGGCCATGGGTCGCCCGGGCGCTCCTGGCGGCGGAGCCAGACCGCCAGCATGCCGAACTGCTCCGCAACTGCCTCGTCTGCGTTCCGCTCGGCCAGGCCCTGCTGGCCGCATGCTGCGTGTTCGAGACGCAGGTGCGCGGCCGCATTCGGCTGCCATCCGCGCCCGATTCATCGGCTCCCTGCGTGGGTCAGTGGCAGACCTTCACGAGCGCCGGTTCGCTGGAGCGGAGCCTTTTTCCGGCCGCCGGCCCCGCCGTGCCGACATCCCCGTGGGAGTTCGCGTCGTTCGGCGAGTACCTGACGAATGAAATCGTCAGGGACCGATCGAGCAACTGGCGTCACGACATGAGGGTCGTGCGAAATCATCTCGCCCACGGCCATCATGTCGGCTGGTCCGTCGTGAGGACTCTGAGGACGCTGTCTGAACGCGTCGCCCTCGGCTGACGAACCGCGGCACGACTGGTACGCGAAGCATCGCGCGGCCTCACCGCTCCCCATAGGCAAGCCCCTCCGAGTGGGGTATCACATTTGGTGATGGATGAAGCTCCGCCGCATGTCCCCTCCGGAACACCCTGGCACGAGAAGATGTCGAACGTCGCCCCCTTGACGTCCGCCGCCCTCCCTTGGTTTCCGCCACCAGAGATTCTCCCTCTGGAAGTGGCGACGTTTAAGGGGGGCAGGTCAGGGATCGGCTGGGCGTCGAGCGGGACACGGCGATGGGCGTTCTGCGGGACGCCATAACCGAGGCGATGCAGTCGAAGACCAACGAGTCTCCGA
>CAIKWU010000519.1 GCA_903831155.1 uncultured Planctomycetaceae bacterium
CACGGGGCACGGGTAGCCCCTCGCTGAGTTCAGGCCTGGCAGGGGTGCAGGATGGCGGCGCCTGTCAGCCTGCGAAGGCCATGGATGGCTTCGCAGGCGTGAAACAGGCGTGAATGCCGCCCGGATGGCGGCGCCTGTCAGCCTGCGAAGGCCATGGATGGCTTCGCAGGCGTGAAACAGGCGTGAACAAGCAGCAGCCCGCGGCGATACGTTTTCCACCGCAATGCCGTGGCGCCGCGTGATGCGGAGAGCTCGCTGATAGAGAACCGGGGTGGCCTTGGATTCCGGGGCATGTGATCCGTGCGGTGCGGACGAGTCCGCGACCGACGGCTGTACACGCTGCCGAAACCAATCGATTCAGCCCCCAACGAGCTTCGTTAAGAGCTCACCGGCATGGTTCGACGCATCACGAGCATGGCAGAAAACGTATCGCCGCAGGCTCCTTTCACGCATGGACGAGGACACCGGCAGTATACGCGGAGCCGTAGTCGCGGCTACTCGTCGTGCACGTCGCGGTTGTAGGGCTCCATCGCCTTCGTGTTCCGCTCCACCGCCATCACGATCGTCTGGCGGCCGGACACGTCGGGGACACTGGCCACGATCGGGATCACCTGCCGCTTGTTGGGCATGTCGACGCGCACGCGGAACGTGCCATCGGCCTGCACCTTCACCGGCTCGCCCTGAAGCGTGACGTAGGCCTCGGGCCGCGTCGCCCCGTAGATGATCATTTCGGCATCGACCTCGAGCTGGAATCCCAGCGGAGGACCGTCGGCATCGCCGTCGGCCGGCTCCACCGGGCGGCCGCCCGGGGAGGGCACCATCGGCCGCTGGAGCCGCTCTTCGAAGAGTTCCTGCAGTTCCGTGCTGTTGTTCTCGGGGGAGAAGCCGCCGCTCATCGCGTAGATGCGGTCGCAATCGTCGATGATCTCGCCCCAGTGGGCGTCGAGCGTGTCGCTCTGCGACGCAGCGGGCGTGTTGACCGCGTTGCTCCGGGCGAGGGCGTGGAAGCGGCCGCCGCCGGCCCGATAGCCGATCTCCACCCGGCATCGCATCGGCTCGCGGATGTCGATGAACCAGTTTTTGACGCCGCCGTGGACCTCGATTTCACGGACAACCTGCTCCGAGGGCGACGCCTGCACCGCGTTCTCCATCCGCAGCAGCCTGAGAACCGGCCGGGCGCCGTGCCACTCCTGGCCGAGGGCGGACTGCGCCCGTTCCACACTTCGTGGAGACACCTCCCAGAACGCATGCAGCCAGTAGGGGCCGCGGACCATGAGCACCATCCGGTCGCGCACCGCCTTCTTGCCGCGGCCGCCCTCCGCCTGCGTGGCGAGGCTCTTCGCGCGGGCGAGCCGCTCGCGGGCCTCGGCGATGCGGCGGGCGACCTCCGCGGAGTGGGCAACCGCCGCCGCTGCCGTGGCAGGACTGCCGGGGGCCGCCTTCGCCCGATGCGGTGCCGCCGCGGCCGCCGGCCGCGCGGGCGATCGTCGCGCATCCGGGGACAGCCCCTTCTTCGCCTTGCGTACGAGGGCGCGAATCAGCTGGTCCTTCCGCATGGCGTGCCACCCCTCCACGCCATGCTGCTTGGCGAGACGGGCAAGAACGCGGACGGGCTTTTCCTTCAGACTCGCGGACGTCATCGGCGACTGCTCCGGACCGGTCGAACCGGGGGCCGCGCCAGGCTCTCCGCCCGACACACGACCCCACGGTCGAGGCTAACGAGAAACCACCGCCCACGCAAACTTTGGGCTGGTCGTCACGTTCCGGAAGTCGTTGCCGAGAAAAGACTTAGGGTCGCCCGGAAGGGCTCAGTCGCCGCGGAGTTTCAGGCCGCGATCGGAGAGCTTCTCGCGGACCTCGTTGAGGCTCGTGACGCCGAAATTCTTGCACTCCAGCAGGTCCTCGGCGGTCCGCCGCACGAGGTCGCCGATGGTCGTGATCCCGAGTTTCGTGGTGCACTTGCGGGCCCGGACCGAGAGGTTGAGATCGGTGATCGGCAGGGTGTGGGTCTCCTGCTCGTCCGCCGAGGGCTCGAGGACTTCCGGCTCACCCACCTCGGCCGTCGCCGCCTGGGCCGCGATCTGACCGAGCGACAGCCCCTTCGAGGCGAGCATGTCCTTGATCTCGATGAGGCTGGTCTCGCCAAAGTTCTTGCTGGCGAGGATCTCCTCCTCGGTCGTGCGGGCCAGGTCGCCGAGCGTCTGGATGCCCATCTTCGCGAGGCAGTTGCGGCTCCGCACGGAGAGCTCGAAGTCGCTGACCGGCAGGCTGAGCACATGATCGAGACGGGTCTGCTGCTTCAGCTGCTGCTCGTCGAGCTGGAGGTCGCCCGATGCCGACGAGTCGCGGAGGAACAGCCGGGCACGGGGATGATCCGGATAGGCCTCGAGCACGCGGCGGTAGCACCGCTGCGCCCTGGCGAAGTCGTCGCGATCCTCGTAGAGAATGCCGAGGTTGATCAGGGCTCCGACGCTCGCCGGATACCGGCTGAGCGACCGCTCGTAGAAGCCCATGGCCTCGTCTTCGTTGCCCACGCGATCGGAGATCACACCCATCAGGAAGAGGGCGCCGGGGTGGCCGGGGTCGATCGCCAGGCTCTTCTCGAGGCAGGCGACGATCTCTTCCGGGGGCCGGCCGTTGTCGGCGAGCACGCCCGCACGGGCGGCCCAGCAGTCCGCCGAACCTTCGGTCTGACCGCCAAGGCCGTCGAGGGCCTTCGTGGCATCGTCGAGTCGACCGGCCGCGCGAAGCGAGTCGGCCGCGTGCGCCACGCAGGTCGCCGCGTCGTAGCCCGCCTTGCGGGCCGATTCGAAGAGTTCGCAGGCCTTGTCGTGCGCCCCCTCGGCGGCGTGTGCGAGGGCCTGATGGAACAACGCCAGCGCGCCGCCGTCGGCCGACTTCAGCGTGTCGAGGGCGTCACGAGCCCGGCCCAGAAGCCGCTGGCAGACGCCGAGTTTGACCGACGCCGCCGGGCTCCGTTCGGATGTGGCCTCGAGGTCCCTGACCGCCGCACGGAGATCACGATGGGCTGCGGCGTCGGCACCAAGAGCCTCGACCACCGCTCGAACCTCCGTGGGGCCGAATGGCCCGCTTCCCGTGATCAGGTCTCGGATATCGACTCGTGCGGTGGCGACCATCGGTCTCTCCTGTGGTTCTGTGGCGGTTGGACGGGCGTGGGCCCGACCGAGAGCCAGCGGCGGGAGTCGAACCCGCAACCCCCGCATTACGAATGCGGTGCTCTGCCAATTGAAGCTACGCTGGCACACTGCCGGAGGCCGGCAGAAACGGCCGCACAAGCGGTCCGCAGCCCCGCAAAACTAGCGCACGGCCCCGGGGACCGTCAAGAGACCACGGTTTTCGGCCCTCCGAAGCCTTTCGGCGGCGCCGCGGCGCAAGAAAAAAGTGGGGCCTCCGGCCCGGCAGGAGCATCCTGCCATGGGCATGCGGGTCAGGGGCAAGGCGACCGCACGCCCGGGGGAAGGTCGGAGACCCCACCTTGGATATCGATGGGTGATATCGGGGAAATGGTTGTCCGGTACACCGGACGTGAGCATCGAACTGCACGCCGCGTGCCAAACGTGTCTCGTCGATTTCTCGCGGAGAACACGCGAGTGAGGCGGCGATCGGCCCGCTCCATTTCGCGGCGCTCCGCCGCGTTTTGCCGCGCTTCGATAGGATTCGCTGGTCCGCCCCAGGGCCCGCCCCCGCACGAGGAGCCGATGCCGTGAATCCGCGCCTGCCAGCCATGATCGGACGCCATCGGTGCGGCCCAGGTCAGCCCCTCACGGTGATCGCCGGGCCGTGCGTGATCGAGACGGC
>CAIKWU010000520.1 GCA_903831155.1 uncultured Planctomycetaceae bacterium
GTGACGCCCGAGCATGTGCAGTATCTGACCGGCCACCGGTGGGATCACCGCTTCTCGCCCCTCGCCGCCATGCGGGCGACCGGCGAGGTGCTGCTCGTCTGTCCGGACCGGCCGGCCGAGCGGCCGGCGGCAGACGACGTGCGGACCTACGAGGCCAAGTGGCGATCGACGCTCCGGAACGACCAGCGGGAGGCGGCGGCCGGCGTGCTCGCCGACTGGCTACGGGCGGGTCCTCGGCCCCGGCGCGCGGCCGTCGAGTTCTCCGCCTGCCCGCCCCACGTGACGCGTCACCTCGACGGTGTCGACTTTCACGACGTGGAGCCCGAACTCCTCCGCCTGCGGCGCCGCAAGGATCCCGACGAGCTCGCGGTGCTCGAGCAGGCGATCGCGGCGGCCGGGGCGATGTACGCCCGCGCCCGGGAGATCATTGCCCCCGGCATCGACGAACTGGCGGTGTTCTCGTCGCTCCAAGAGGCGGCGGTCGCGGTGTGCGGCGAGATGCTCACCGGCACCGGCAACGACTACGCCTGCGGTGTCCGCGGCGGCCCGCCGCGGCCGCGGCGCTGCGAGGCGGGCGATCTCTGGATCCTCGATCTCGGTCCCGCCTACCGCGGCTACTTCGCCGACACGTCGCGGGCGATCGCGGTGGGCGGCCGCCCCACCGACGAGCAGCTCGCCGCGTGCGAGCGGGTCTGCCAGGCCCTCGCCCTCGTCGAGCGGATCGCGCGGCCGGGCGTCCGTTGCCGCGACATCTACGAGGAGGTGCGGCTTTGGCTGGCCGACGCACCCGTCGGCTCCTGGTCGAGCCACCTCGGCCACGGCATCGGCCTCTCGGTTCATGAGGCGCCGCATCTCAACCCGGCGTGGGACGACGTGCTCGAGGAGGGCGACGTGATCGCCGTGGAGCCGGCACTCTACGATCCCGCGCTGCGGTGCGGGATGCGGATCGAGAACGACTACCTCGTGACCGCCACCGGCCTCCGCAACCTGAGCCCGTTCCCGCTCGGCCTCGCCGACTGAACCGCGCCGCCGGAACGCTTCGCAGGCCGGGCCGAAATCGCGTACATTCTCGGCCACGGCCGCGGCCTCCGGCGGCCGACGCCCCCAGGCCCAGGAATCCACCGCATGCCCCTCGCCGAACTCTCCCGCGACACCGGTCCCGGCCGCTGGCACGCCCTCGCCGACCGCGTCCTTGGCGGAGGCGCGATCGACCGCGACGAGGCCCGCGCGATCCTCGAGTCGTCCGATGCGGAACTGCTCGACGTGCTCGCGGCGGCCTACCGCGTTCGCCACCGCCACTTCGGCACCACGGTCCAGCTCTTCTTCCTGATGAACGCCAAGAGCGGGCTCTGCCCCGAGGACTGCAGCTACTGCTCACAGTCGAAGGTCTCGGAGGCGGAGATTCCCCGCTACAACCTCCTCTCGGCGCCGAAGCTGATGGAGGCGGCGAAGCTCGCGGCGGAGCGGCAGTCGAAGACCTTCTGCATCGTGATCTCGGCCCGCGGGCCGAGCCAGCGGGAGATCGACTTCGTCTGCGACATCACCCCGCGGATCAAGCAGGCCTATGGCCTCAACATCTGCGCCTGCCTCGGCCTGCTCACTCCCGAGCAGGCTCGGCAGCTGGCCGCTGCCGGCGTCGACAAGGTGAACCACAACCTCAACACCGGCGAACGCTACTACGGCGAGGTCT
This sequence comes from uncultured Planctomycetaceae bacterium, assembly GCA_903831155.1. Lineage (GTDB taxonomy): Bacteria > Planctomycetota > Planctomycetia > Pirellulales > UBA1268 > QWPN01. The sequence continues at coordinate 1,691 of CAIKWU010000520.1, forward strand.
GCACGACCCACACCTACGCCGACCGCGTGGCCACGCTTGCCGCCTGCCGCGCGGCCGGCCTCCAGCTCTGCAGCGGTGGCATCATGGGCATGGGCGAGCGGGTCGACGACCTGATCGACATGGCGTTCGAGCTCCGCACCCTGGAGGTGGAGTCGATCCCGCTCAACTTCCTCAACGCCATCGACGGCACCCCGCTCGAGGGCGTCGGAAAGGTGACGCCCCGCGACTGTCTCCGCGGCCTGGCCATGATGCGGATGGTCAACCCGACCGCCGAGATCCGCATCGCCGGCGGGCGGGAGATCCACCTCGGCAGCCTCCAGGCCCTTGGCCTCTATCCCGCCAACTCGATGTTCGTCGGCGACTACCTGACCACGAAGGGGCAGCTCCCCGAAGCCGACTACCGCATGATCGAGGACCTCGGTTTCACGATCACCCGCGGTTCCGAGGCGGCCGAGCCGGTGCCGGCCGGCGGCTGAGCGTCACGGCTCGCCGAGGACGCCGAGGCTGGCGAGGAGCTCCGCCATCTCGGCGGCCGCGTGGGCCTCGCCGGCGGCTCGGGCCGCGTCGATGCCTTCGCGGAGCGCCCGGCGGGCGTCGTCGATCCGGCCGTGCTTCACGAGGTGCCGGCCGGCCATGTGGAAGGCGGGCACGTACGGGGGCGTCTCCCGGGCAAGCTGCTCCAGGATCTCGAGCCCGGCCTCCCACTCGCCGCCGGCCTCCATCTCCAGAGCGAGGCTGTACCGCAGGAACACGTCGCCTGGTTCGTCGGCGAGCAGTGCCTCGATCTTCTCCCTGCGCGATCCGCTCATCGTTCACTCTCCTCCCGGATGTCGAGCCTGAGCAGTTTCGGAGGGCTTCCCCCCTCCACGACGACGAGCGACTCGCCCGGCACGTCGATGATCGCGAGCGGATCCCGGGGCAACTCGGCCCGCGTGGCCCGCACCACCTGCAGGCTGCCCTGCATCGCCGCATCGAGCCTCCACAGGCCCGGCCCGCGACCGGCGGCGGGCCCCGCGACCACCCACAGGCTCGCATCCTGACGGCCGAAGGCGGCGCCCCGCACGTTGGCGAGATCGGTGTCGAGCCTCAGCAGTGGGCGGCCGGACGGGGCGAGGAAGGAGAGCCGCGCCGGACCGTCACCGACCGCCTCGAGGAGCACGAGTTCGTCGGCACGGCTCACGGTGGCGGCAAGCGGCCGAAACCCGCCCGCATCGGGCTCGTCCGCCGGCAGCAGGCGGACACCGGCGCCGGCGAACACGCCCCGCACCACCGGTGAAAGAGGCGACGGCATGCCGGTGATCGCGAGCCAGTCGCGTGAGCGGCTCACCGCCACGCACACGGCAGCCTCGCCCGCCGCCGTCCCGAGCGGCACCCGCTCCTCGGGACTCGCGGCGGCGGCCGGCCCCGTCGGCCGGATGCGGTACGTGCGCAGTTCCCAGTCGTCGCCCCGGCGGCAGACCGCCGCCACGATGTCGCCCGGCAGGCAGCCGATCGCCACCGGCACCGCGTCGTCACCGCTCCCCGTCACGACCACGTCGCGTCGCCGCGTCGGGTCGAAGGGATCGACGGCCACGATCGCCCGCCTCGGTCCATCGATGAGGTAGACCGTCTGGCCGTTGGCCGAGACCGTCAGGTTGCCGGTGGCCTGCACGTCGGCGACGAGGGGCGTGGCCGTGAGCGACACGGCGGCCTCCCGCGGCCCGGCCGCCACCGCCGCGCCGGCAACGATCGCGAGCGTCGCCGCGAGCCAGAACCGGTGCATCGGCGTCACCCGGCCGCGGCGGGCAGGCCGTGGGCACGTTCCCAGGCCGTGATCTCGTCGGTATGCCGCAGCGACAGGCCGATGTCGTCGAGCCCCTCGAGGAGGCACTGCCGCCGAAACGGGTCGACCGTGAACGACCGGGAGAATCCGGCGTCGTCCGAGACCGTGCAGGCCCGCAGGTCGACCGTGAGCCGGTACTGCCCTCCCGCCGCGGCCGCGGCCGCGGTCCGCCGGAACAACTCCTCCACATCGGCCTCGTCGAGACGGATCGGCACCATGCCGTTCTGGAAGCAGTTGTTGAAGAAGATGTCGGCGAACGTGGGTGCGATCACCGCCCGGAAGCCGTAGTCGGCCAGTGCCCACGGGGCATGCTCGCGGCTGGAGCCGCAGCCGAAGTTCCGCCGGGCGAGGAGCACGCTCGCCCCCGTCGCCGGGGGCTTGTTGAGCTCGAACCCGGGATTCGGCGAGCCGTCGGGCAGGAACCGCCAGTCGAAGAACAGGAACTGGCCGAAGCCGGTCCGCTCGATCCGCTTGAGGAACTGCTTGGGGATGATCTGGTCGGTGTCGACGTTCGCCCGATCGAGGGCGGCGACGACGCCGGTGTGCGTGGTAAACGCCTGCATCACTTGTACTCCCACTGACGGATGTCGACGAAGTGGCCGGCCACGGCGGCGGCCGCCGCCATGGCGGGCGAGACGAGATGGGTGCGGCCTCCCTTACCCTGCCGCCCCTCGAAGTTGCGATTGCTCGTCGAGGCGCACCGCTGGCCCGGCGTGAGCGTGTCGGGGTTCATGCCGAGGCACATGCTGCAGCCGGCCTCCCGCCAGTCGAAGCCGGCGTCGCGGAACACCCTGTCGAGCCCCTCCTGCTCGGCCTGCCGCTTCACGCGACCGCTGCCCGGCACCACCATGGCGCTCACCCGCGGCGAGACCCGGTGCCCGCGGACGACGCTCGCCGCCGCCCGCAGGTCCTCGATCCGGCTGTTCGTGCAGGAGCCGATGAACACGCGATCGAGCGGGATGTCGACGATCCGCGTGCCGGCCTCGAGCCCCATGTAGTCGAGGGCGCGCTCCGCGCTGGAGCGGTCGTTCGGGTCGGGGAAGGCCCCCGGGTCGGGCACGGCGGCGTCGACGCCCGTGACCTGGGCGGGGTTCGTGCCCCACGTCACCTGCGGCACGACGTCGGCCGCCCGGAAGATCTCCACGCGGTCGTAGACGGCGCCCGGGTCGCTCGGCAGCCGCTCCCAGCGGGCCACGGCGGCGGCGAAATCCTGCGGGGCGAAGTCACGGCCGCGGAGGTAGTCGAACGTGATCGCGTCCGGGGCGATCATGCCGGCGCGGGCCCCGGCCTCGATCGACATGTTGCAGACCGTCATCCTCTGCTCCATGCCGAGCGCCCGGATGCACTCGCCCGTGTATTCGATCACGTGCCCCACGCCCCCCTCCGTCGAGAGCCGGCCGATCACGTAGAGCACGATGTCCTTGGCGGTGACTCCCGGCGGCAGCCGGCCCTCGACGCGGACCTCCAGCGACTTCGGCTTGGCCTGCCGGAGCGTCTGCGTGGCGAGCACGTGTTCCACCTCGCTCGTGCCGATGCCGAAGGCGAGGGCACCGAGCGCGCCGTGGGTGGCCGTGTGGCTGTCGCCGCAGACGATCGTCATCCCGGGCTGGGTGATCCCGAGTTCCGGGCCGATGACGTGCACGATTCCCTGGTCGACGTCGTCGAGATCGAAGAGCCTGACGCCGAACTCGCGGCAGTTGGCCCGCAGGGTGTCGATCTGCTGCTTGGAGATCGCGTCGGCGATCGGCAGCCGGCGGTCGGACGTCGGCACGTTGTGGTCGGGGGTGGCGAACGTCGCCTCGGGCCTCCTGACCTTCCGGCCGGCGATCCTCAGGCCCTCGAAGGCCTGCGGACTGGTCACCTCGTGCACGAGGTGGCGGTCGATGTAGAGCAGCGGGAGTTCGCCGGCGGGCGAGCAGACCACGTGGTCGTCCCAGATCTTGTCGAGCAGCGTGCGTGGCGCGGTGGGCATGGCGGGAGAGGTGCGGAGGGAAAAGGGGCGTCAGTGAAGCCCGTACTTTACCAAACGTCCGCCAGGGCGGATGGCAGCGACGGTTTTCACGCGAGTGGCGGTCCGGCAAGGTCTGCCGGCCGCAAACGGCCCCTTTCAGCAACCTGCCGCCCGACGCCGATGACCCACCGGCTGGGGTCGGATCGCGGGGGAACCACACGACGATGAGTCGGCTCGGCATGCTTCGTTCGCTCTGGCTCACGCGGCTCTCGAAGCCCGCGGGCGAACGCATTCTCTACCGCCACGCCCTCCGCTCGCCCCCTCGGAGGATCCTCGAACTCGGAGTGGGCACGCTCGCCCGGACCGAGCGGCTCCTCGAGGTGGCGGCCGCGGCCACGCCGCCGGTCGAACTGGCGTATGTCGGTTTCGACCGGTTCGAAAGCCGTCTGGCCAGCGATCCGCCGGGCGTCTCGCTCAAGCAGGCACACCAACGGCTCCACGGCCGAGCCCGGGTTCAGTTGGTGCCAGGCAACGTCGATTCCGGCCTGGCCCGCGTCTGCAACCACCTCGGGGTGTTCGACCTCGTGCTCATTTCGGCCGACAACGACGAGCGGCACCTGTCACGCTGCTGGTTCTTCCTGCAGCGGGTCACCAGCCCGCGAACGAGCGTGTTCATCGAGAACGGGCGAGTCTGGAGCGAGTTGCCCAAGGCCA
>CAIKWU010000521.1 GCA_903831155.1 uncultured Planctomycetaceae bacterium
ACTGCACGACGGCCCCGCGGCACGGCCTCCGCAGCGGCTGCTATCCGCTCGACGCCTACTACAAGGCGCTCCCCGAGGCCGCCGAGGTGAAGGCGATCAAGGCGCGGGCGGAGGCGTAGGCCCTCCCTCCGACACACCACGCGGAATGTTCCCCAACTCTCTCATGAGCACTGGTACAGAAACCGGGAGGGGGTCGCCGTTTCGCCACCAGTTCGTGCGTCATCTCTGGGTCGTGACCCTGATCGCAGCCGGTTCGCATGCCGGCGCTGCCGCCAAGCCGCCGAACATCGTGGTCATCGTTGGCGACGACATGGGCTATGCCGATGTCGGCTTCCACGGGTGCCGTGACATCCCGACACCACACCTCGATGCGCTCGCTGCATCCGGGGTGGTCTGCTCCAGCGGCTACGTGTCAGGGCCCTACTGCAGTCCCACGCGGGCCGGGCTGCTCACCGGGCGGTATCAGCAGCGGTTCGGTCATGAGTTCAACTCCGGCGGCCCGGGCGGCGGCCTCCCCGTGGGTGAAACCACGCTGCCAAGCCGGCTCCAGAAGGCGGGCTTCGCCACCGCGGCCATCGGCAAGTGGCACCTCGGCCAGAAGCCCGAGTTTCATCCGCTGGCCAGGGGCTTCGATGAGTTCTTCGGATTTCTCGGCGGCAACCATCGCTACCTGTGTAGCCCCGAAAAGGCCAATAAGCTCCTTCGTGGACGCGACCCCGTGGACGAGCCCGACTATCTCACCGATGCATTCGGTCGCGAAGCATGCAGGTTTGTTGATAGGGCTGGTGATCGGCCATTCTTTCTCTATCTCGCGTTCAATGCCGTGCACGCGCCGCTCGAGGCGGACAAACCCCGGCTCGAGAGGTTCGCAACGATCACCGACCCCGTGCGCCGCACCTACGCCGCGATGATGACGGCGCTCGACGACAACGTGGGGCTCGTCATGGCCAAGCTTCGCACCCGCGGAATCGAGCGGGAGACGCTGGTCTTCTTTTTCAGCGACAACGGCGGCCCGACGATGCCCCGGACGACGCTCAATGGCTCCAGCAACCTGCCGCTGCGCGGCTCGAAGCGGCAGACGCTCGAGGGGGGCGTTCGCGTGCCCTTCGTCGTGTCGTGGGCAGGCACGATCCCACCGGGGCGGTTTGAGCAACCGGTGATCCAGCTCGACGTGACGCCCACGGTGCTCGTGGCGGCGGGCATCGACGTGCCGGAGAACGCCTTCGACGGCGTCGATCTCCTGCCCTTTCTCACGGGAGCCAAGCAGGGCGTGCCACACGAAACGCTCCATTGGCGATTCGGCGCACAGATGGCGATCCGCCGTGGCGATTGGAAGCTCGTCCGGTACGGGGCCGATGAGACGATCTTCTCCCAGGAACGCTGGCCCAAGCTCTATCGCCTGTCCGACGACATCGGCGAGTCGCGCGACCTCTCCGCCACCGAGCCGGACAAGGTGGCGGAACTCGAAGCCGCCTGGGCGGCGTGGAATGCCGAGTTGCCGCCACCTCTGGGCAAAAGCGGTCAACAGCCGGAATAAGGCGATTGCTCTCGCGCCCAGGCGGTCGAGCCACCGTGCCGGCCATTCAGCATGCTGCCGATCACCGTGGAACGCACGCGATATCGATAGCTCACGAGCAGCACCGGCGTCACCAGGCCCGCCCCGGTCGCGTCTGACGCGCTCGCTGAACGAATCGGAAACCTCTTTAAACGTAGGTCGCTGCTCCGGGCATCACAACAGTTCTGCATCGAGGGCGCACCAGTCGCTCTCGCTCCGGGACGACTCGCTGGCAGGGCGATCCGGGCGACGGAGACGGGTGCCCTTCATGCGGGGCGTGTCATTCGCCCGCCGGCTTGGTCGGCAGCACCCAGATGTTCCGGTACCGCACCGGGTTGCCGTGGTCCTGGAGGAACAGCGGCCCGGTGGGCCCCTCCTCGCCGCGGACGCCACCCGGTGTGACCT
>CAIKWU010000522.1 GCA_903831155.1 uncultured Planctomycetaceae bacterium
CTCACCAGCGGCACGATTCCCGCGAGCGATCTCGTGGAGGAGGCCACCGGCCTGCGGCTGATCGACATCATCCGCATCAGCGTGGCCCACAAGTTCGACTTCGGCAGCTCCACGGGGTCCGTGCCACCCGCCGCAGGGCAGGTGGTCTACAGCATCAACGACAGCCCGTTCGCGCCGATCATCTCCGCCGCCTGGGAGACGGGCAGCGTGCTGGCGCCGTCGCCGCCCGACCCGATCGGGGCCTCGCCGCTGTGGCCCGATCACGTCGGCCAGACGGCGCTCGTGGCTCCCACGTTCACGCCCCCGGTCGGCTCCTACCCCGACCTCTTCCCGCTCGTGAACGCGGTGCCGACCTTCACGGGATCCACGCCGGGCTACACGCCCACGGGGGGCACGTTCGTGCCGAGCGTGGCGGTGATCGACCTGCCGCTGCAGGAGATCACCAGCTTTCGCGTGCGGCTCATCAATGCCAACCTCGGCTCCACGTGCGAGACGGGCGCCGGCTGGGACGTGAGTTTCATACAGGTCGACTTTCTCGCCGCTCCCGAGCCGGGGGGAGCGGCGCTCGCGTGCTGCGGCGGATTCGCCGCGCTCGTCGCCGCGTTCTCACGGCACCGGCGGGCCCTGGCGCTTCCGCCAAACGCCAGGGCCGCCGGCCTCCGCCGCCTCGGAGCGGATCAGTAGCGGGCCTCCAGGCCGAGCGTGATGCCCTGCACCCAGACGCTGCCGCCGGTGTCGGTTGCGCCGCGGATGGGTTGCTCCGCACAGAGCGTCTGCCGGTCGAGCTGGTTGCCGGCCGTGGCCAGCCCGCCGAGCCAGAACGCCGCGTAGCCCGCCCGCACCGAGAGCCAGTCGGCCACGTCGTAGACCGCCGTCAGGCCCACCTCACCCACGAACGCCGCCCGGGCCGCGTCGGTGCCGACTGCAAGCGTGCTGGGGGGCAGCGTGGCGGTGGTCGTCAGGGCCGACCGCTGCACGGCGTTGTTGTAGTAGATGCCCGCCTTGCCGAGGCCCTCGATCCGGAAGGGGCCGCCGAGGCCGTAGAGGATCGAGTCGCCCCCGATCTGCCAGCCGTAGAGGTCGTTCCAGGTGCTCGTCTGGTAGCGGTCCTCGAAGGTGATCTCCTCCGGTCCATATTCGGAGCGCATGGTGAGCGCCTCGTTCCACTGCACCCAGCGAAACCCGGTGAGCCACTGCCAGCCGCCCTGAGTTGGCAGCCGGCGGTTGAGCTCGAAGCTCTGCAGGCTGCTCGACAGCCCGCCCGAGACGGTGTTGAGCTCCGTGGTCGACGGACAGCAGTAGACGCCGCGGGGCGTCTCCAGGTAGCCGCCCTGCGTTCGCGGCAGCGATTCCTCGGCCGTGAAGCTCTGCACACGGAGGAACGTGAACTCGATCGCCCCATCGTCGCCCGTGTGGCGGAAGAGCGAGAACCGCGGGCCGGCGGCCATGCCGCTGCCGAAATCGCCCGCGTCGAGCACACTCGCGCCGGCGAGGTTGTCGAAGAGGGGCACCGACTGCGGCGAGCCACGCCAGAGAAGCAGCGCCTCGGTGCGGCCGCTCCACAGGGGGTCCTGGCCGAGGGGATCGAGCACATGGCAGGGCAGGCTGCAGCAGTCGCCGCACGCGGCAGGCGGGCAGCCCTCGATCAACTCCTGCCCGAGGGACGGCGCGGCCCTCACCGCCACCGCCACGACAGCGGCGACGGCAAGCGCCAGCCACCACCACGGTGACACGAATCGTCGTTCGCCCGCCGAGTGGTGGGCGGCGGGGATTCCCGCCTGGCAGCCGACGCCCGTGAGCACCACCGCCTGGCGGCAGAGCACCGCCTCTGTTTCGCATTTCATGGCCTGCATCACTCCCGAGGGGATGTGCGGCCCGGAGGCCGGCAGCCACGCGCCGCCGGCCGGTGCCGGCTCCATCCGGCCCGACCCGCCCTATTCCCCCACCGAGAGGGGATCCCCACGGTAGAGGGGTATCGGAAGGTCGCGCCGGTTTCTCCAGCCAACTTCGTTTCCCCAGCCCTGTCAGCCGAGGATCTCGCGGCGGAACCGGGCGGGGGTCATTCCGGTGAGTCCGCGGAACACGCGGGTGAAGTGGCTCTGGGAGTCGTAGCCGAGTTCGACGGCCAGGTGGCTCAGCGGAACGGTCCGGTCACGCAGTCGGTCGAGCGCCCGCCGCACCCGACGCTTGTTGACGAACCGCCCGAGGCTCAGGCCGGTGGACGAGGTGAACTTGCGGGCAAAGTGTCCGGGCGAGAGGCCGGTGAGCGCCGCGAGGTGCGCCAGGCCCGGCGGAGCGGCCAGGCTCTCGTCGACAAGGGAAACGATCTGGTCGAGCACGGGCCCGGTGAACGCGGCCGTGTCGCGGTGCCACTCGGACCTGCGGCCCGTGATCACCTCGGCGACCCGCAAGGCGAGCAGGTGGAACGGATGGTCGTGAGGAGGCGCGGTGCCCCGGCGGCCGGTCACGTGGTCGATGACGCCGAGCACCGATTGCCGCAGGCCGGCGTCGC